>JBEGUD010000001.1:0-11145 GCA_041179065.1 Bacteroidota bacterium
TAACCGTTGGTGATAAAACCATTGATTTTAAAGCACCCTTTAAGCGCATTAGCATTCATGATGCGATTAAAGAAAATACGGGCATTGATGTAAGTGGCCTAGACGAAGAAGGATTAAGAGCGGTGTGTAAGCAATTACATATAGATGTACCAACCAATATTGGTAAAGGCAAACTGATTGATGAGCTTTTTAGTGCTACATCGGAGCATACTTTTATTCAGCCCACATTTATTATTGACTATCCGGTAGAAATGAGTCCTTTAACCAAGAAGCACCGTTCTAAACCAGGACTAGTAGAGCGTTTTGAACTGATGGTAAACGGAAAAGAGATAGCCAACGCTTATTCTGAATTAAACGACCCTATCGATCAGCGCGAACGTTTTGAAGAGCAAATGAAACTCATGGAGCGTGGTGATGATGAAGCGATGTTTATTGACCATGACTTTTTACGTGCCCTTGAGTATGGTATGCCACCTACTGCGGGTATTGGTATTGGCATAGACCGTTTGTGTATGATGATGACCAACCAGCCTTCTATTCAGGATGTGTTGTTGTTCCCACAAATGCGTCCAGAAAACCCAGCCAACTAAAAAGCATTAAACTGCTTTATACAAAGAGGTCGTTAAACAATTGTCCGCCAGGCACTACTGCGTAGTGGTCTAAATTGGTGATGCCTTCTTTAGCAAGCACTTCTTCGTCGGTAAAAGTATGACCGGTGCATTCGCTTCCTTTTTGCTTTAAAATATAATACGCCGCGTCGGCCATGATATCTGTGGTGCGGCTCATATTGGCAAGCGTCTGTCCACCTAGTAAATTGCGAACAGCAGCGGTATCAATGGTTGTTTTTGGCCAAATGGCATTCGAAGCAATACCAGCAGCTTTAAATTCCTGCGCCCAACCAATCGCAAGCATACTCATATTAAACTTGCTAATCGTATACGCTACGTGTGGTCCTAACCATCTTGGGTCCATGTTAATGGGTGGCGAAAGCGTAAGTATGTGTGGGTTATTTCCTTTTTTTAAATAAGGCAAAGCATGTTTCACTACTAAAAAAGTACCGCGCACATTAATGCTATGTATGAGATCAAATTTTTTGCTTTCGGTTTGTTCGGTTCCTGTTAATTGAATGGCAGATGCGTTGTTAATCACCACATCAATGCCGCCAAATGTTTCCGCTGCTTTGGCAATGGCTGCTTCTATTTGATCTTCAAATCTAATATCTACTTGCACGGCCAAACACTTGCCACCAGCAGCTTCTACCTCGGCAGCTGCAGAATAAATAGTACCTCCAAGTCTTGGATCTTCGGTAACACTTTTTGCAGCAATAATAATATTAGCACCTTCTTTGGCAAGCTTAATCGCAATGGCTTTTCCAATACCCCTGGTAGCACCAGTAATGAGTACCGTTCTATTTTTAAATGGCATATGTACTATTTTATTTCCAGCCTAAAAACTGGGTAATGATATCTTCTGTTTCTTGGCAAGCTGTAGCTAAATCTTCATTAACAATGCAGTGGTTAAACTGATGGCTAAATGAAATTTCATAACTCGCTTTGTTGAGTCTGGTAGCTAAGCTTTCCGGTGTTTCCGTGCCTCTTAAAGATAATCTTTTTTCAAGTGCTTCGATGCTAGGCGGTAAAATAAATAGGGATAGGCTATTGTGCGCAAACGCTTGCTGCACGTGCACTGCGCCCTGTACGTCAATATCAAGCATTGGTATTTTTCCGAGGCTCCAAATGCGGTCCAGTTCCGATTTTAATGTGCCATAATAACTTCCTTCGTACACCATTTCCCATTCTATAAATGCGTCTTCATCAATTTTTTGTTTGAACGCATCAACACTCATAAAATGATAATCTACACCGTCAACTTCCTGCCCACGTGGTGCTCTGGTAGCCGCCGAAATAGAAAAAGAAAGCGCCGGATATTTATCGAGTAAATACCTGGTAATTGACGTCTTACCCGCGCCGGAAGGCGCGGTAAGAATGATTAATTTTTGTACACCTTTTTCCATTGACACAAAGAAACGCTTTTTAGTAATAATGCTATCTGATCTGCTCTATTTTATCCACTCGGTTTTTTCAGAAGCAGTTCCATTTCTTTTACCGGCTGCGGCGGGTTCATTGGTATAACCAAGGTAGAGTAGCCCCATCACCACATCTTCATCAGCGAGGCCCCAAAAACTTTTAAGTGCTGGATGGTGCGTCATGCCGCCCGTGCTCCAAAGTGCACTGATACCAAGGGCTTCGGCACCAAGTAGTATGTTTTGCATGGCTGCGGCGGTAGCCGCAATTTCTTCTACTAAAGGTATTTTTGCAGGCACTTGTCTTTGCATGTACACGCCTATAATATGGGAAGTTTGGCTCCCCAATTTTTGCAGGCCCTCAAATTTGGCAGTGGTAAACACTTCGGGGTCGGTGTTTGTTTTGTAGAGCGCCGCGTGGGCTTCACAAAATTTAGTGACACCTTCACCTGCATAAACTTTAAAACGCCATGGTTCTGTTCGGCCATGTGTAGGCGCCCAGTGTGCTAGGTTAAGTAAGGCTTCTATTTGTGCATCTTCTATTTTATTGCCATTAAATGTAGCTGGTTTACTAGATCTTCTAGATAATATGATGTCCGTTAAAGTATTCAATTTTTCCATGCTGTAAATGTAAGCGCTGTATCTTATATTTATAACACAATAAATGAAACTTATGTTTTGTAAACGCGCTTGTATCCTTTTTATTTTGATCGCTGCTGTTCAGTTTGTAAACGCTCAAACTACTGTTACCACTGTGTTTGAGTCTGGTACCGAAGGACATAAAATTTACCGTATACCTGCCATTGTTGGACTTCCTAATAAAACTTTATTGGCATTTTGCGAAGGACGCGTAAATGGAAGTGGCGATTTTGGAGACATCAATATTGTGCTCAAAAAAAGTACAGATGGTGGTGCAACATGGTCCGCACTTTCAACCGTTATCGACTATAACAATTTGCAAGCAGGTAATCCGGCACCTGTGGTAGACCTTACAGATCCTCGTTATCCAGCAGGTCGTATTTTTTTATTTTATAACACGGGCAATAATGACGAATATTCGATGCGTATGGGAAAGGGCATTCGTGAAGTGTGGTATGTAACGTCTATAGACGAAGGTGCTACCTGGTCAACTCCTGTTAATATTACGGCGCAGGTACACCGCCCCAACCAGCCGGGCGTGAATAAGGCCTATTCATTTAAAGAAGATTGGCGCAGTTATGCCAATACACCGGGGCATGCTACACAGTTTTTAAGTGGCGTGTATAAAGGACGCATCTATGTAGCGGCCAATCATTCGTCGGGTGCGCCACAAAAAAACTTTGAAGATTACAACGCACACGCTTTTTATACAGACAATCATGGAGAAAGTTTTTCACTTGCTAACTCCATTATTTTACCAGGAAGTAATGAAGCAACTGCCGCTCCGCTTACTAATGGAAAACTCATTTTAAATGCACGCAATCAAGCAGGGACTGTTCGGTATAGATATGTGGCTTACAGTAATGATGGCGGCGTAAGTTGGCAAGAAAATTATTTTGATACTAGTTTAGTGGATCCTGTAAATGAAGGATCTATTCTCGAAGTAGGACATAAAAAAGGAAAAACAATACTGGCATTTTGCAATGCAGCAGACGCAAAAAAAAGAGACAACCTAACGCTTCGCATTAGTTATGATGAAGGAAAAACTTGGACAAGCAATACCACAAAAAAGAAAGCCATTGTAATTGCTAAAGCGCCTGAAAATTACAAAGGTGATTATGCAGCATATTCAGACCTCGTTGCATTAGATGCAAAACGTATTGGCATTCTTTATGAAAAAGAAAACTACAGTAAAATTGTTTTCACTATTTGTAACTGGAAATAAAATTAGTAGCGCTTCTTAAACCCGCCACCACCGCGGTTATCACGACCACCTTGGCCATTACCTTGTCCGCCGCCTGGTCTGTTATTGCCCCCGCCACCACCGCTGCGATTGCGGCCGTTGTTATTATTATTGCGGTTGTTTCTGCCACCAAAATTTTGCTGCCAACGACCACCATTGTTTCTACCACCACTTCCATAATCATCTCTTTCAAAATTTTGATTGCGGTGTTTGATATAAGGTGTGTTGCTAAATTCTAATTCACCACCTGTGATGGTATCTAATTCACTTCTAATAGCATCGTCATGCACAAGTTCTTTGTGCCAGTTGCTGTAAGCAAGTTTCATGTAATACGCAATATGGTGTGCGAAGCCTGCCTTTTTTTCAGGATCTTCTTGTGCCAGTGCTTTATTGATCACCACTTCTAAATTTTTTCCTAAATGCGCATATTTTGGATGACGCTTTGGATAAGGAAGTGGATCTGGTTTTAATTTGTAGGTTTCTCTTTGTGGAATCGGATACGGGCTATCAACATCTAATTTAAAATCACTGATAAAAAATAAGTGATCCCATAATTTATGTTTAAAATCTTCTACATTTTTTAAATGCGGATTTAAAAAGCCCATCAGTTCAATCACGCCTTGTGCTTGTTGCTGACGTTTTGCTCTGTCTTCGATCGTTAGTAAATATTCAACCATCCTTTGTACGTGACGGCCATATTCTTTCATTCCTAAATAATTCCTTCCTGTATTGTAGTCCATGTAAATGTGGGTGTAATGTAAAAATGTAAACCCTGCGAAACCTGTAATGGTTGTGTAATTATTACGTAGGGTAGGGCAAATGTATGAAATAGTGGCTTTAAATCATTTTTTAATCAGTGGCGCAGGCTGTTTATCTTTGGGAAATGGAACAGATTCTGCAACAAATTGAGGCCTACAAGTCTGAAATGGCTGCTTTTGAAGCTGCAACCCCCGATGCGGTTGAGGCTTTTCGTATTAAGTACCTGGGAACCAAGGGGTTAGTTAAGTCGGTGCTGGGTGAAATGAAAAACGTTCCCCCCGATCAGCGTAAAGATTTTGGCCAGGTTTTAAATGAATTTAAGGCTTTTGCAGAAGCTCGTTATGAGGCCTTACAAAGTGCTGCGGCTCCAGTGAGTGCTGCGGCAAATGCAGGTATCGATTGGTCTTTACCTGCCGATCCTACCGAAGTAGGTACCCGTCATCCTTTAAGTATTGTGCGCGGACAAATGGTTTCTATTTTTAGAAGACTAGGTTTTGCCGTTGCAGAAGGTCCAGAAATTGAAGACGATTGGCACAATTTTGGCGCCATGAATTTACCAGAAGATCATCCTGCTAGAGATATGCAGGACACTTTTTATATTCAACAAAATCCAGACTGGTTATTACGTACACATACTAGTAGCGTTCAGGCGAGGGTTATGGAAACGCAAAAGCCACCTATCAGAGTTATTTGTCCGGGCCGCGTGTACCGTAACGAAACCATTAGCGCGCGTGCACACTGCTTTTTTCATCAGGTTGAAGGATTATACATTGATGAAAATGTAAGCTTTGCAGACCTTAAGCAAACACTTTATTTTTTCGTACAAGAAATGTTTGGCAAAGATGTGAAAGTGCGTTTTAGACCAAGTTATTTTCCATTCACGGAGCCTAGTGCAGAGATGGATATTAGTTGTCAAATTTGTAGTGGCAAAGGTTGTAACATTTGTAAGCACACCGGTTGGGTAGAAATTTTAGGAAGCGGCATGGTACATCCAAAAGTGCTAGAAAATTTTGGTATCGACTCTACAAAGTATACTGGCTTTGCATTTGGCATGGGTGTAGAAAGAATTACGCAGTTAAAATACCAGGTCAACGATTTAAGATTGTATTCTCAAAACGATATGCGTTTTCTGAAACAATTTACTGGCGCCTTATAAAAAAATATGCTGCATAACACCAAGGGTATTGTGTTACGTGTTACTAAATACGGAGACACAAGTATTATCACATCTATTTATACCGAGCTTTTTGGTTTGCAACAATATATTGTTAAAGGGGTTAGAACGTCCAGTAAAAAGGGCGCTAACAAAGGTGTTTTTTATCAGCCCGGCGCGATACTTGAGTTAGAAGCGTATCACAGTCCCTTAAAAGCGATGCAAATTTTAAAGGAGGCCAATTGGGGTTATGTGTATGGAGAGGTTTATTCCAATGTGGTTCGAAACGCAGTGGCTACCTATATTGTAGAAATTTTACAACAAATTTTACAGCCCGAACCCCACCCCGAATTATTTTATTTAATTGAAGACACCCTCAAGCAATTAGACAAAGGAGGCCCTGTGCTAGTGAGTAATTTGCCCATTTACTTTTTAATTCATTTGAGTGAAACGCTTGGCTTTGGACTGCAAGGAAAGTATAGTGCAGACAGCCCTTTTTTAGATGTCAAGGAAGGACAGTTTGTGGAAGAAAAACCAGCGCATCCCTATTTTTTGGAAGGGCTGGAAGCACAAACGGCGTCTAGTTTTATGACCCTTCAGTTTTATAATAATTTAGAAACGATTGAGTTAAATGGGGCCCACCGAAAAAAAATACTTGAATTATTTCAGCTCTCTTTAAGTTGGCATTACAAAAAGTTTAATGAAATAAAATCTTTACCTATCTTACAAGCTGTCTTACACTAATATATCTATGGAAGTACATCACCACTCGCACCATCCCAAAAAGTGGAAGGAATATATCACCGAGTTTTTAATGTTGTTTTTAGCAGTTACGCTAGGCTTTTTAGCTGAAAATTTAAGGGAAGTTTATGTAGAAAAAGAAAGGTCGCATGAGCTTATTCTTCAACTACAATCAGATATAAAAAACAATATCAAACTCATTGATTCTGTTGTTTTACGCGATAAATCAATGTTAACAGAATTTGATACTGCTGTCGTTTATTTAATGGCAAATAAACAAATTTCTCTGGATAGCTTATATCAAAATTTGCCACCAAGTGTGTTTCGTTTTTTAAGTAAAAATGACACTTATGACCAAATGAAAAGCTCTGCGTCATTGCGGTATATTAAAGATTCAGTTTTATTAGATAAGATTTTACAGTATGCAAGTGATTGTGAAGCTGCAGAAGCCAGGAGCAGTTCAATGGAAACAGAATTTGTGTTGGGAGAATATTCGAAAGAGTTGTACAAATGGATGCCGCAGTCTGTTGCTATGGAGAAAATAATTAATGACAGGTCTGGAAACAATACGGTTGTTAACAGAGAAAATACATCTCAATTATTAGTTGATTCGGCTCAGGTTGTTTTTTTGAAAAGTGCACAGAAGCCAAAACAAATTATTTATTGTTCGGAAGCTTTTTCAGAACAAATTAAATCGGAAGTACTTCCAAAAATCAATCGAAGAATAGGGCTATTAATAAATACAGTTAGGTTTATGGGAGTTGCCAAACAAAGTGGTTTAGCGCTGCTTGAATATATAGAACAAAAAGAAGAAAAGCATTAATATGGAAGTACATCACCACTCGCACCATCCCAAAAAATGGAAGGAATATATCACCGAGTTTTTAATGTTGTTTTTAGCAGTTACGCTAGGCTTTTTAGCCGAAAATTTAAGAGAAGAGCAAATTATTGCACACCAGACAGAAAGCGTTATTGGGCAACTGCGTTTGGAACTGATGCAAGACACTGCACAACTTACTGTTACTAAAAATGCGCGCGCAAAATCTGATTCAGCGGTAGCCTTCATTTCTTACTTTATAAAAACCAATCAATTAGAGAAAAACAAGGAAACCTTTTATCTATTACATAATTATGTTTGTTATAGGTCTGGTATGTTTGAATCTGGCTGTATAGCCCTCGAACAATTAAAGTATACAGGACTCTTAAAAAATATAAAAAACGAATCGCTAAGACGCGCTATTGAATTGTATAACATTAGCTTAAAAAACATAGAAAATAGAATGCTTCGTGAAAATAATTTCATGGATAAATATATTGATGAATTAAAAACGGTACCATTTGATATCAATAAAAATTTTGGTGCAAATCTGGATTACCTTAGCACTGAAAAAGGAAGAACAGTTTCTGAAGTAGATTTATTTTGTAATAATTCCTTCATTCATGTAAGGCTTTTACCAACTTTTATTCCTGATCAATTGCAGCTGAAACCTTTTAACAAGCAAGAATATTTGAATACACTTTTTAAACTCAATGGTATTCGAAATTCTACCCAAGACCGTCAAAGTGACCTCGCTTTTGCCAGAGCTGTTGATTTAATTAAAAATATTGAAGCCGAATACCCCAACACATTAAAGTCCCAACATTAACATGGAAGTACATCATCACTCGCACCATCCCAAAAAGTGGAAGGAATATATCACCGAGTTTTTAATGTTATTTTTAGCGGTGAGCCTTGGTTTTATGGCCGAGAATATTAGGGAGCACCAAATTGAGCAGCAAAGAGAAAGACAGTATATGGTTTCTTTTGTTGCAGATTTAGAAAGTGATATCGTTAATATTATGGAGGGTATGCCTCGTAAAGATGCAAGGATGAAAGCCATTGATACACTCTTTCAATATTTCAATGCAAACCAAAATGTTACAGCGGTACCAGCAGTCATTGTAAAAAAAATGAAGCGAGCTGCGTATGACAGGTCCTATGTTAGAAATACAACTACCATTAATCAGTTAAAAAATTCCGGAAATCTAAGATTGATACAAAATCGAAGAGTGGTAGATTCAATTGCATCTTATGATTGGCGCTGGTCAAGGATGGAATATTACAGGGAAACGTATATTACCAATCAAAAAGATATTTATCATTTAGAAGAAGAAATTCTTGATGCCAGAGATATGATAGGTTTTTTTATTAATAATGATTCACTAACAAGCGAAAATAGTAGTCCAAAAACAGGGGCTATTCGTATTCGACGTGAACCTTTAAATTCATATCTCAATTTATTATCGAGGCAATTGATTGTTACAAAACTCGACAAAGAAAATTATCGAAAAATTGCAGTGATGTCTCAAGAATTAATCAACATCATTAAAAAAGAATACGACATTAAATAACATTACCATGGAAGTACATCACCACTCGCACCACCCTAAAAAGTGGAAGGAATATATCACAGAGTTTTTAATGTTGTTTTTAGCAGTGAGCCTTGGTTTTTTTGCCGAAAATTTAAGAGAGCAACAAATTGAGAAGCATCGTGAAATTTCTTATTTAAAAAATGTGCATGACGACTTACAATTGGACTTAAATACAATAAACACAGTATTAAGTCAAAACACAATTAGGTTGCGTGTAATGGACACTTTGTTCCAAGCTATCAAAAGCAATACTACCACTAGCGAAGATATTTATTACTACACTAGAAATTTAGCTTTGAGGGCTACTTTTGAAAGTTCCCATGTTGGCTTAGATCAGATTAAATCAGCTGGAGGATTACGCATGATAAAAAATGAAGAAATCACATCAGGTATTCAGAAATATGAACGTACGCTAGATGCTATTGAAAAATTAGAAAATTTGCGTGAAAGAACACTTGAACAAGCAAGATTTAAAATGGCTACAGTTTTTGATCCAATGATTGCCTATGAATTACAAATTAATCAGGCTGAAACTGGTGTTATGCGGTTTAAAAGACCTCAAAAATCAGATGCAATTTTACAAAAAAATCGACCAGCTGTAAATGAGTTGTTAAACTTAATCTCCTTTGGTTTAAATACGAATCGCTATTTAAATACTGGTTTAAACAAACAAAAACTTATTTTACTATCGTTAGATAGCGCGATTATCCGTGAGTATGGCGATAAATTTCATTAAATAATTTTCTCAACATAAGTTTGGGGTTCTAATAGACCCGTTGCACTTATATTTTTAATCAGTACAAGTCCTGGCTTTTTCCCTATTTCAATACTTCCAAGTTTGTCTTCCATTTGAAGTGCCCGCGCACCATTACTCGTAATCCAGGTTAGCATTTCTGCGAGTGGTATTTGTGAATTGTGCAACTGAATTCTTTTTAATTCATCGAGCATATTTAATGACCAGTTGCTGGCATAGCTATCTGTTCCTACTACAATATTTGCATGTTGCTCGCGAAGTAATTGAACCGGTGGCATGGTGTTTTCGATGTATTGGTTGGCACTAGGGCATAGACACCAATAGGCATCTGTGTTAGTGCCTTGCACCGCTTTAATATCTGATTCAGATGTAAAACTATTATGTACCCAAATTGTTTTTGCAGTATCTTTTAAATATGGAAGCACCGATTGTAAGCTGGTTGTTTTTGTTGGCGTAAAAAAATCCAAATCAACACCTACTCTTGCATACATATCTACAAACGCCCCTATTTTATTTTCAAAAAAGTCGTTTTCTGCTTTTGTTTCTTGGTTGTGTATGCTAACGGTATGTGATTCGTATTTTTTTGCAAGTAATTGAAGTAGCGCTGCCGGAACAGAGTAGGATGCGTGCGGCACTACCACTGCTTTTAAATGTGCTGCTTCATATTGTGCTTGCAATAAAAGCCCTTCGTTCATTTTTTGAGCAGCAAGTAAAGGATCTAATCCATAGATTTCTACAAAATTATAGTAAGCTAATTTGCCTTTTGTTTTTGCAGCAATCGTATCTGCTGTGTTACAAATATCACCCACTGCTACAATACCATTATTGTACATTTCATTTTCAGCGGCTTCTATGGCTTCCTCAATAACTTCCTGAGGCGCCGCGCGTTTGGGTACAATCTGTTTTACAAACTCTGAAAGTCCAGTCTCGGTTGGGATTGCGCCTTTTAAATGCGATAATTCTAAATGGCAATGCGCATTAATAAAGCCCGGACAAAGTAGCCCATCAAGTTCTTGAATATCCTCTCCGGCTTCTGATGCAGGTATTATATCTACAATGGTTCCATCCTTTTTTGTAACAACAACCCTGTTGCCACCCTCTATTATTGTGTGTCCTGTAAAAAGCGATTCTGGTTTAAATTTGTGGTACATAGTTACAATGGTAAATTATTAAATACCACCAATTGAAATTGGGTGCGACTTTTGTTTTGTTGAATTTGTTGCATGAGTCCTAGTTCTAATTTAATAGCAGGACTTGCTTGATACCCAATGGCACCATAGACTCTATTTCTGTCAAATAAAGTAGCAGTCGTATGCATAAATATTTCATTGTACATAGACGCATACCAGGTTTTGGCACCCATTTCTTTTTTACTAACAGGTATATTTAAACCTAAAAAATAGCGGAATCTAATTTTAAAA
>JBEGUD010000002.1:0-2503 GCA_041179065.1 Bacteroidota bacterium
AATCAGTTTAAGCCTACAAAAAACTTTTTACAATCTAGTTATACATTAACCCTACGTCCGTCCTATTTGTATAAGCCCAATGTATTTACAAATTTTGAAATTCAAACAAGGGCCTTTTGGTTTTTTAAGAATTTCTGGGATGCATCGGTAACATTAAATATTCAACCTCAATGGACCCACGATTATTTTGAAATGCGCACAGCAGGTGTTATGATAAAACGAACGGGTTATTGGTATGCAAGCGTAGCTGGTAGTTCTGATAGTAGAAAGCAGTTTTTTTTCAGGTACAATGCAGGCTTTGCCGAATCACCTATTTATGATGATGCATACATAAGTTTAAACTTTGCACCGCGTTACAGGTTTAATGATCATTTTAGTTTGGATATAGATTTAAAGCGTGATGAAGACAATGGGCAATATGGATATGCCTTTAGAAATGCCGCAGGCGTGCCTATAGCTGGTAGACGAAAAGTAACTACATTTAATAGTATTGTAAATGCTATATATAATTTCAATGCGCGCATGAATGTATCTGCACGTGCAAGACATTATTGGAGTAGGGTTGAGTATGAAAAATTCTTTAATGTTACACCAAGTGGTGGTATCACTGAAATTCCATTTGTGACTGGGAAAAATCAAAATTTCAATGTCTTTAATATTGATATGTTTTACACTTGGGACTTTGCCTACGGTAGCCGGTTTATTGTTGGTTGGAAAAACTGGTTAGGTGCTGATTTTAATTTACCTTATCAGTCGCATAAAAACTACATGAGTAATGCAAGAGCTGTGTTTCAGCAGCCGCATGGGAATGAAATTACATGTAAGCTTATTTACTTTTTGGATTACATGAAACTCAAAGCTAGAAGCCCTTTAAAGCCTAATAGAAGTTAGACTTAGCCGATTTGATCTGTCCATTTTGTTTTCTAAAAAAGTATAGATTTTTATTTTCAAAATAATCTAGCTGACTTTTATTGTCTTCATTGTAAACAGGCATTATTTTAATGCTATTAAAAACGGGGGTTGGTTTGGATAACAACCCATTTGTAAAATAGAGTATGCTCTCAAAGCCTTTAAAGAACTGATCACTAGGGCGGCCAAGGTATTTAAGTTTATAGGCGGCTGTTAGTTGTTTTAATAGTTTTTCGTTCCCATTAAAATAAAAAGGACTTGCGTAAATGATTTCGACGTTCGTAACATTAAATGATTTTTCGCCATCCCAGGTTGGCATGCCTATAATAGTGGATTTGTAGGCAGGGTTATCGTTGAGCAATTTTACAATAGAATAGCCAAAGCTTTCTTTTAAACTGCCGCACAATAAAATGTTTTGTTTGGTGGAATCTAGGTAAGGAGCAATGTCAGCAAAACTTATACTATCGGTTACATCAATGTTTAAAAAAGATTTTGAGGTTTTGCTATTACTATCTACGATAATATTTTGAATATAATCTTCGGTGGCACCTTTTTTCTTGAGGTAGAGAATGGTGTTTTTTGAAAAGTTTGTTTGTATATAATTGTAAATAGCCTCACACTGTGTTTTAAGTGTTGGGTTTAAAACAGTAAAAAATGGGTTATTGGTAACGCCAGCATCATTAGGGAAAACGGCTGATACCATTGGTGATTGTTGTGCTAGTGCAAAATCTGCAATTAATTTAGTGTCCGCTTTATTTGTAACGGCACTGATAATTAATGTAGGTTTTTGTAAACTTGAATCTGTGAGTAGGGTAGTGAGTGAATTGTTTTTTTGTTTGGTGTCAATGATGCGTATGTCAAAAACAGCACTTGTTTTTTTTAAGGAATCGACAGCCATTAATACACCATTGTAAAAATCGAGCCCTGGAAGCATGGTTTTAGGTAAATTATTATTACCTAAAATATAATCGGTACCATTAAATGCGCCGTCAATTTCTAGCGGAATAAATACAATAATTGTTTTGCGCTCTTGTAAAGAGGAGTTGTATTGCGCATTGGTTTTGCAAAAGCTAGAAAGCAGTAAAACAAATAATGCGGTTATTTTCAGACCTCTTTTCATTACAAATTATTTTATTCCCACTCAATGGTAGCAGGTGGTTTGCTGCTAATATCATATACAACCCGGTTAATGCCTCTTACCTGATTGATGATTTCATTGGATACATGCGCTAAAAACGAGTAGGGTAAATGTGCCCAATCGGCGGTCATGCCATCCACAGATGTAACGGCTCTTAATGCAACGGTAAACTCATAGGTTCTTTCGTCGCCCATAACGCCCACACTTTTTACAGGAAGCAAAATAGTGCCAGCCTGCCAAACCTCTGTATATAAATTATGTGATTTTAAGGCATTGATATAAATGGCATCAGCAGCTTGTAGTAAAGCCACTTTTTCGGCATTCACTTCCCCTAAAATTCTAATGGCTAAGCCTGGTCCAGGAAAAGGATGTCTGTTAATCATATCGGCAGGAATGCCAAGTTCTAGACCCACTCTGCGTACTTCATCTTTAAATAAATACCTAAGTGGTTCTACT
>JBEGUD010000003.1:0-5116 GCA_041179065.1 Bacteroidota bacterium
ACTTCTAGTAAGTGTACTTTATATAGAATATCTTGTAAAATATGCATGGCGTTTATTAGTTGAGTGTGATTTGAATTTGTTGACCTTTAACAATGGGCTGTCCGGCTGCAATAGACTGTGCTGCTACTTTTCCGCGTCCTTGTGCGTATACTTTTAATCCCGCCGATTCACAGATGTATATCATGTCTTTGTAACCAAGTCCTACAAGTGATGGCATAGATTTTGTATCTACTTTACTACTCTTTAATAAACCTGCAGCAGGCGCATGAGAGATTGTTGCCCACTCATCTACAAACAAACTAGAATCTTTAAAAGGCAGTTTTAATTTTTTAGCAACCGTTGCAACGTCTTGCTTATAGCCCTTGTATACATACACATTGCTGTCAGGCTTTGGTGCCGTTTTAGCAATAGGCGCCTGCTTTACAGAAGCACTATACAAGCGGTCTGCAATTTCTTTAAATACTGGACCCGCAACAGCAGCGCCATAAAACACAGGCGCATGCGGCTTGTTTTTAATTACTACGATACAAGTGTACTGCGGATTATCGGCAGGGAAATATCCAGCAAAAGAAGACTGATAAATTTTATCGGCATAACCCTTATTACCATTTGCAATAAGTGCTGTACCTGTTTTGCCTGCTACTTTATAAGGAGAACCTTTAAATAATGTAGTTGCAGTGCCATGTAAACAAACACCTTCTAAACAAGTTTTTAAATCGGCTAAAGTTTGATCGCTACAAATTTTTTCGGTCATTACCTTAGGTTGAATTTCTCTTACCAACACCCCTTCTTCTTTAATAGCAGATACCAAGTAAGGCTTCATCATTTTACCATTATTGGCTACTGCATTGTATAGGTTAGCTGTTTGTAAAGGACTTACAAGTAGGTTGTATCCAAAAGCCATCCAAGGAAGTGAAGTAGGGCCCCATAATTTATGGCCTGGCTTATAAATAAGTGGACGTCCTTCACCAGATAAATCAATACCGGTAGGATTATCCATCCCCATTTTTTTGAGGTGGTTGATATATTGCATGGGGTTGTTGCCATAATGTTGTACGGCAAGTTTTGCCATTGCAACATTGGAACTCACTTCAAATGAATGCTGCACTGTAACATCATTGTAACCATGGTCTTCACTATCATAAACAGTTTGGCCAAATACTCTCCAACTTCCGCCGGTAATATTTACCATGTTGTTAAGGCCTACTTTTTTATCTTCTAATAAAGCAAGCATGGTTGCGAGCTTAAACGTAGAACCTGGCTCCGATGGAGAAATTGCGTAATTATAATTTTCGTAGTAGTTGCCATCCTGTCCGCGACCTAAATTAGCGATGGCTTTTACTTTTCCAGTTTTAACTTCTAATACAATGGCAGTGCCGTGCTCTGCTTCATTTTTGATCATCATTTTTTGAAGCGCATTTTCTGCCACTTCTTGAATAAACACATCAATGGTACTTACTACATCTTTACCATTTTCTGGTTCAATTTCGTAGGTATCAGCATCCAACGGAACACCTACGCCACCTGCAATGGTGCGCACCAACTGCTTTCCGTTAATACCACGTAAAACGCTGTCGTAGCTATACTCTAAGCCAACTTTATTATTATCGCGCGCCAGTCCAATAGTACGGTAGGCTAAAGATTTGTATGGATTTAAACGGATTGATTTTTCTACTGCAATCATGCCGCTTTTATAACGACCTAATTTAAAGAGTGGGAAGTTTTGAATTTTTTGGTATTCTCTAAATGAAATTTTCTTTTTTAATAAAAAGTAGCCTTCATTGTTTTTATACGCCTGTGCAAACATGGACTTATAATCCTCTGCAGATTGATCTTTAAACAAATCTGCCATGTAGTAACTCAGTGAATCGATATGCTCTCTAAATAAGTAACCATTGTTAACATGGAGTGGCTCTACCCTAAAATCCATGTAAATGTCAAATTGAGGAACACTGGTGCTTAACATTTGACCGTCTTCGGAATAGATGGTACCACGCTCAGAATCAATATCAGCAATACGTTGATGGAGGCTATCGCTCATGCTTCTCCAGTACTTGCCCTGTACTTGTTGAATATAAAACCCTTTACCAATAATAGCTGCGGCGACAATCACAACAAAAACGAAGCTTAAATAAACCCTCCATAATATGTCTTTTTTGATATCCATTGTTGGCGCTTATTATTTTGTATTGGTTGGTGTTTTTTCTACATGTAATCTTTGTGGTAATTCTTTAGCAACTTTTAAACCTAAGGGCTCTGTAGCTTTTATCACCTGATTCTCTTCACTCTTAAACATCACTTCACCCTTGATGGTCTTGTATTCGAACTGTAACTCTTTTAATTGTTTGGTAGTGGTATTAATTCTTCGAATTGCGCGGTCGGCCATATGACCATTTGCGATATAAGCCACTGCTAGTGCAGATAGAAATAAGAAGAAAGGAATATTGTTCGCTATCCACTGGTAATTCAATAATCCTTTCAGCGGATTTTTATTGCTACTTGAATTATTTACTGGTTGTTCGCTCACGGCTTTCTATTAAATTTTTTCTGCGATTCTTAATTTGGCGCTTCTACTTCTTGTGTTGTTTTTTAATTCCTCTTCAGTTGCAGTAATTGGCTTTTTTGTAATCACCTTAAACACATCCTCTTTGTTATCAGGCAAAAAGGGGTGACTAGGTGTTTCTACGAAACTCCCTTGACGGAAAAAGTTTTTTACCATCCTATCTTCTATCGAGTGAAAAGTGATGATAGCCACGCGGCCACCGGGGTTGAGCACGTCAGGGACCTGACTGAGCATTGATTCTAAAACCCCCATTTCGTTGTTCACTTCCATTCTTAAGGCCTGGAAAACTTGAGCCAAATACTTGTTGGGATTTCCCTTTACCACTGGAGCAATGAGCGATTTAAATTGTTCGATAGTGGTAACCGATACGTGTGCACGTGCAGATACAATATGTGCTGCCAATGTTTTTGAATTGGTTACTTCGCCGTACTGCTCAAATATTTTATGTAGTTGAGCAGCGGTATAATCTCGAACAACGTTTTCGGCAGATACGGTTTGTCGTTGATCCATGCGCATATCTAGCGGACCAGAAAAGCGAATAGAAAATCCACGATCACCTTTATCGAATTGATGACTACTCACGCCTAAATCGGCTAAGATGCCATCAACACCTGTTACTTTGTGTAAACGCAAAAAGCGTTGGAGGTTACTAAAGTTTTCTGGAATGAAAACAACGCGCGCGTCATCCATAACGTTGCGTTTTGCATCGGTGTCCTGATCAAATGCAAATAATTTACCTTCTTGGTTAAGTTGAGATAAAATACCTGCGCTATGACCCCCACCCCCAAAAGTGCAGTCGACATAAATTCCATTTGGCTTAATGTGCAAGCCATTTAGGGTTTCATGATAAAGGACAGGAATATGGTAACCTTGATTGGTATGTCCTTGTTCCATAAATCCTTAATCTTTTTTGTCGTTACTGGTCATCACTTCATGGGCCAATTCACTAAAGGCCTCTGGAGAGAAATCCTCAAAGAGCTGTTTGTACTTACTAGCATCCCAGATCTCAAAACGGTCAAGTGCAGCTGCTAAAACAATGTCTTTAGCAAGCCCGGCAAATTCGCGAAGTGATGGAGGAAGCAACATACGGCCAGCATTGTCTAGCTCTATTTCTGTTGCACCACCCAAAAACTGTCTACGAAACTGACGTACTTTAGGGTCGAAATCATTCAATTGGCTAATCTTGGCCACAATCTTTTCCCAACTAGCGAGCGGATATAACGTGAGACATTTTTCAAAGCCACGGCTTAAAATAAAGCGACCCTCCCCTTCCGGTAGCTGTTTTTTTAGCCCACCCGGAATAAGGAAGCGACCCTTTGCGTCGACCGTTGCTTCATATTCTCCGTGAAATCCGTTCATTGGTTAATAACTTTGGTTTATGATTACCACTTGTTGACACAAAATAACACTTTTTCCCACTTTCAACCCAAAAGCAAAAACGCACAATTAATCCACAAGATTATACAGGGGCAAAGGGTTTGCTACGATTGATTTGTAGGGTTTTAGTGGGTGTTTTTGGTGTAAATACCTGTTAATATCTGTGGATAACCCCCTTTTTGTGTGGATAGTAGCTTAAAATGATGCAAATTTGCTGCCAAATGCACCCAAAACACCTCTCCATATTAGATTTTACCTACGATTTACCAGCTAGTAAAATAGCTAGTTACCCGCTGGAGGAGCGTGATGCGAGTAAGCTGTTGGTAGTAGGCGCGCCTATTGGTGCTGGGCGCGCAGAAAACGTTGCGGGTTCGAATGGCGTTTCGCAAACCTTTTCTGAATCTACGTATGCTAACCTGGATCAAGTACTTCCTAGTGGCACACTACTCGTTCACAACGATACCAAAGTGGTGGCAGCGCGTTTGTTTTTTACAAAAGAAAACGGATCAACAATTGAGATTTTTTGTTTGGAACCAGCGGACATTTATAAAGACATTACCACTGCAATGCTCACAAAAAAAGAAGTGTTGTGGGGTTGTTTAATTGGTGGTGCAAAAAAATGGAAAGAAGGATCACTGCATATAAAATACGGAAACAATCATACACTCACTGCAACAAAACATACAACGCTTGCAGATAGTTTTTTAATAAAATTTGAGTGGGATAACGAGGCGCAAAGTTTTGCAGAAGTATTAGAAGCAGCAGGCAATATTCCATTACCTCCTTATTTTAATAGAGCAGTAGAAGCCAATGATAAAGAGCGTTATCAAACGGTATACGCAGTGGCAGAAGGCTCTGTAGCAGCTCCTACTGCAGGATTACACTTTACACCTAGACTGTTTGAAAAACTCACAGCAAAAAATATTACGAAAGCATTTGTAACATTACATGTTGGCGCTGGAACGTTTAAGCCCGTTAAAGCAGCACGCATGGAAGAACATGAAATGCATGCAGAGTTTATTGATGTAGAAAAAAGTTTTATTGAAAAACTTCGTGATCAATTTACTACAGGCAATCAAAATATAATTGCAGTTGGTACTACATCACTGCGCACATTAGAGAGCCTGTATTGGATGGGTGCCAAAATAATCGCCGCAAAGAATTCATCAAACAGCA
>JBEGUD010000004.1:0-27283 GCA_041179065.1 Bacteroidota bacterium
GTAAATGCGGAAAGGATTTTTTTCATAAATGGTGATTTTGTAACGGGTAATTTCCTAAATAATTAATCAATTTCCAAAAAACTTCGTTGAATGGCTAATTTAAATGGCTAAACTATTCTACCGTAAACCAGGTATAACTTTCTGGCTCGATGGTTACAGTAAGTAGTAGCTCATGATTTCTATTCAATGTGTATTTTTTTGCGGATGCTTTATCATCTTTAAGTGCAAGTGTTGCGGTTGTGGTTAAACCAGTATAATAAAGGGGTACCGGTATGGTTCTGGTAATTTTTTCTTTGGTTGGATTGTACAGCATACCCAGCGCTTTTTGTTTTGAACTAGGGTCTACGTGGATGAGCCCATCCCAATCTCTTCCGTCTGCTCTTCTGAGCTGAATCATATCCGCATTTAAAATAGAGCGGTACTTTTTATACCAGTTAATGGTACGAGCAACCATTTGCCTAGTAGTTTCTGTATCATACAGTCTAGGTCCTCTATAACAGGCCTGTACACCCGCCCCATAATACTGGATCATGAGTTGTTCGTAATCTGTTAAATGCTCCGAAAGTGGCTCTAGCACTGCTCTTGGATCGGTTCCTTGGTAATTGGTTAATGGTACAAAACCCCAACTCATAGAAGCCGTTTTTTCGATGGTGCCATCATGAATATTTTGTCTATTTAAAATGCGTTGTTGCTCGCGTGGTAATGAAAAATTGACTTCACGATAGCCAATCGCAATTTTATGGGTGCCGTCTAAAAAATACCAATCTGGCGCATTAATATATACGCCTCTTTCATTTAACCAGTGGTACAATTCTTTTTGAATTTCCATTTGACGCCACTGCGAATCATTGTATCCTTTATGACCTGGGTGTGTGGTAGAAGCACAAACATCACCCGGATAAGGACCATCATTTTCCCAAATATCAAAACCGGTTTTAGTAAAAAAGTTTTTTATTTTTTCTCTGTAAGCGAGGCCCCACTTGCTTCCAAAGCAAGGAGCGTTCCCAAAAAAGGCGCCGCCTGGTTTTCCTGTTTTAATATCTATGACATCGTCTTCATCTGAAATTCTTCTACTACTAAATAGAGAATAACCACCTAACAATATGCCACGCGTGTGCGCATAATCTGTTAGTCCTTTCCAACGAGTCATATTTTTTTGTGTGGTGTCTTCCATATTTAAGTGACTACCAAAACTTAAAATCACAGCTTCGTAACCAGTAGCTACGCACTGATCAATGGCTGTTTTTACTTCCTCATCATTTTTACTAACGAGGTGCATGAATATTGGATTTTGCGCGGTCCATGGTGCAACGGCTGTATACATTTTTCGAATCATGAGACCTCTGCGCTGTCTATCATAACTATCCATAAGTAACTCATGGGTACGCACCGATTTAAATAGTTCATTAGGCTGTAAGTCAATACCAGGTGCCTTTTCAGGATATATTTCCAAAAGGCATGGGGTTTGGTAATTATAATTTACTTGAGAAGTATATACCGAATCTGTTTTCCAATGTGTAGTTTGATCACTGATATCGTAACGCATCGCATTGTTAAACGCATAATTGGTTTCCAAGTAAATACCATGCTGTTTTTTCATTTCTTCAGGGGATCCTACTACTGCACTTTCTTCTTCTACAAGCCCTAGCACTTCATTAACAACCCTATCGAGTGCATGTGGTGTATTGGATGTATTTAATATTGAAACCCATTTAACAATCAGTGGTAAATGATTATAGAGTTCATAATGCACTTCCACTTTAATACCATTAAGTTTTTGAGATGGATGCGCGTAAGTAACAATTAATGCTTGTCCCGTTGGCGCGGCCGTATGGTGCGCCCAACTTTTATTTTTCCAATTTAAAAATGGCTTAAGAGGTACTACCTGATGAGAAACATATTTAAAATCGTTTACGCCGGCTTTTAAAGTATCCGCAAGGCCCGGTAAAATATATCCGTTTTCTTTTTGACCCACGAGTCCACCCACATTGTACAATACACCATCTAATACAATACGCGCTTCTGGTTTGATGGCACGTAATAGTTGTTGTTGATTGGCTAAGTTGGTATAATCGGTACAGGCAAAATTAGCACCAATGGTAAATTTTCGTCGAACAAGTCCGTTGTTTAACTCAACGGTATTACCCTTTTGTGTGATGGCTGCTTTATAGGTCGAGGCATCAATTAACCAATCTTGTGCGCGCACAACTACAGTTAGCTGCAATGTAACAAGGCAACCAACAAAAACGATTTTTTTAAAATTCATTCGGAGAAATTTAGGTATCCAAAAAATGTCTATAAAAGTGCTCTGTCTAAATGGGTGTATCCACCATCAACATGTATCAGTTGTCCAGTGGTATGGCTTGATACTTCAGAAAGTAATACCGCAACCATATTTGCAATTTCAATATCAGTGGTCATTCGGTTTTCTAATGGAATTTTTGCCGTGATACTTGCTAATTTTTCGGAAGGATTGTCAAATGTTTGTATCCAAGTTTCATAGAGTGGCGTAAAACATTCGGCAACAATTACAGCATTTACACGAATGCCGTATTTTAATAATTCTACTGCCCATTCTCTGGTTAACGCGTTTCTGCCCCCATTAGACGCTGCATACGCAGACGTGTTGCCCTGACCCGTTTCGGCAGTTTTAGAACCAATATTTACAATCGCTCCTTTGGATTTTTTTAATGCAGGTAATGCATGATGTGCTAATAAATAATAGTGCACTAAATTTTTATGTAGTGATGCTATAAATCCTTCATAGCTTCCATTTTCTAAACCCACACCATCATTTACACCGGCATTATTGACAAGTCCATCAATGCTTCCGTATGTTGCAAGCACGGTATCAACCGCCTGTTTACATGCATTTGGATCTGTTAATTCAGCTTCGACAGCAAATGCATTACCGCCATTAGCTATTAGGGCATCTACAGCTACTTTATTATCCGTAGCACTGCGCCCAATAATACAAACGGTAGCCCCTTCTTTTGCTAATACTTTAGCAATGCCATAACCGATGCCTTTAGCGCCACCCGACACAACAATCACTTTATTTGAAAGTCCTAATTCCATATTATATTATTGAGGAAGAGTAAATATTTTTTCTAGCAGTACCCATTTTTCTCCAGGCTTTGATCCTGGCATCGCTTGTTGGTATGTCCACATGAGTGTTTCCCATTTTTGAACCACTTCATTTGCAGCATCGGCCGCCGACTTTGCTTCAAAAGAAAAATTTTCATTCGCTTCTAATACCATAAATAATCGGTTGGCTACACAGTAAATATCCAAACAGGTAATGCCAGCAGTTTTAATGCTTTCAATAATTTCTGGCCACACATTTTGATGGTATGCTTTGTACTCCGCTATTAAAGTAGGATCATCTTTTAAATCTAGTGCTAAAAAATATTGTTGTGCTGCCATGTTTTTATTTTTTTGTATACGCAACCGCTGTTTGTTTACTAGTGCCTAGTCCTTCGATGCCTAGTTCAATAACATCACCTGGCTTTACATATACCGGTTCTGGTTTAATGCCCAAACCTACGCCAGGAGGGGTTCCTGTACTAATGACGTCGCCCGGTAAGAGGGTCATGAACTGGCTTAAGTAATGCACCAAAAAAGGTATTTTGAAAACGAGGTTTAACGTGTTACTATTTTGATAGGTTTTACCATTTACAGTTAACCACATTTTTAAATTGTTGACATCTGCAATTTCATCGGGGGTTGCTAAAAATGGTCCAAGTGGTGCAAACGTATCGCAACCCTTTCCTTTGTCCCATTGTCCGCCTCTTTCTAATTGAAATTCTCTTTCGCTATAGTCGTTGTGTAAGCAGTAGCCTGCTACATAATCTAGTGCATCTTTTTCCTCTACATAAGAAGCTTTTTTGCCTATCACAAATGCAAGTTCTACTTCCCAATCTGTTTTTACGCTATTTTTTGGAATCACCACATCATCATTAGGACCACAAAGTGCCGTAGTAGATTTAAAAAATAAAACGGGCTCTGCTGGAATAGGTGCATTGGTTTCGAGACAGTGGTCTACGTAATTAAGGCCAATACAAACAATTTTTGAAGGCCTCGCAACTACAGAACCGAGTCTAGTAGCAGGATCTACAACTGGAAGAGATATACCCGCAGCTACCGCTGATTTAATTTTTTCAATTTCGTTGTTTGCAAAAAAAGCTTCGTTGTAATCAGCTACAATACCCGATACATCATACCAAGTATCATTTATCATGATGCCCGGTTTTTCATTTCCTTCATGTCCAAATCTTATAAGTTTCATTGCTTGCTCTATTTAAATCTAAAAAATTAATTATTGAGTTTTATAAATCCACCATCTATTGGATAGTCACATCCTGTAATAAATGAAGCTTCATCACTTGCTAAATAAAGTGCGAGTGCAGCTACTTCTTCGGGCTTTGCCATTCTCCCAATAGGTTGTGATGCAGATAGTTTTTCAAACATTTCTTCTTCCTTACCCGGATAATTTTTTGCAATAAATCCATCCACAAAAGGTGTGTGCACGCGCGCAGGTGAAATAGAATTACACCTTATATTTTCATGCATGTAATCTTTTGCAACAGAAAGCGTCATTGCCATAACAGCACCTTTAGCCGTAGAATACACAAAACGATCGGCTAGTCCTACCCATGCAGCAATCGAAGCCATATTAATGATAACGCCACTACCATTGGCCCGAAAGCCTGGTATAGCAGCAGCTATGCAGTGATACACGCCTTTTACATTGATAGACATTACCCTGTCAAAATCTGCTTCAGGTGTTGTATCAGCTTTACCAATATGTGCAACGCCAGCATTGTTTACTAAAATATCAATGGCACCAATTGATGCAAATACTTTATTTACTTCATCTTTAATCGCAACATTACAAGCGTGCACACTCACTTTTCCGCCGGCAGCCGTAATGGTTGACTTTGTATCAGCTGCAGCTTCTGTGGTTAATTCTAATACATGCACTGCTGCACCCCTCGCTGCAAATGTTACCGCTATTGCTTTTCCAATACCGCTACCGCCGCCGGTAATCACTGCTGTTTTATTAACTAATGAAAACATAAAAAATATTTATAAAGAAACGCCGCGCTTCCACGGTATAAAATCGTCTTGGTTTAATAGCACTGCTTTTGGAGTCACTTCACCACTTGCTGCCTTAATACAATATTCTAAAATTTCTACGCCCAATTGTTCAATGGTTTTTTCACCACTAATAATGGGTCCGCAATCAATATCGATGATGTCTTTCATTCTTTTGGCAAGAGATGAATTGGTAGCCACTTTAATAACTGGACAAACTGGATTGCCCGTTGGTGTGCCAAGTCCGGTAGTAAATAATATGAGGGTGGCACCTGATGCCGCCTTACCAGTTGTGGCTTCTACGTCATTTCCTGGTGTACAAACAAGGCTAAGGCCAGGTTTAGTTGCCTGCTCTGTGTAATCAAGTACGTCTACAATGGGAGATGTCCCTCCTTTTTTTGCAGCGCCAGCGCTTTTTATGGCATCTGTAATTAAACCGTCTTTGATATTTCCCGGTGAAGGATTCATGTGAAATCCAGAACCTACTTGATGTGCAAGCGCATCATAACTGCGCATGAGATCTATAAATTTATTTGCAGCGGTTTCTGTTTCACAACGATCAATTAAATCTTGTTCAGCGCCGCATAATTCAGGAAACTCTGCGAGTAATACTTTACCGCCAAGGGCCACCAATAAATCAGCAGCATATCCTACAGCTGGATTTGCAGAAACACCACTAAACCCATCACTACCGCCACATTTTACGCCGAGTGTAAGTGCACTTAAAGGAGCGGGCTGTCTTTCAAATTGATTGATTTGAATCAGTCCTTCAAATGTTTTTCTGATCGCAGATGCAATGAGTTCTTCTTCGCTTTCTGATTGTTGCTGTTCAAAAACAAAAAGTGGTTTATCAAAATCAGGTGCTATTTTTTTAATATCATTTTTGAAATCCTCTACTTGTAAGTGTTGACATCCGAGGCTCAAAACCGTTATCCCGCCTACGTTTGGATGATTCGCATAAGAAGCAAGCAGGGCGCTTAATGTGGCTGCATCAGCTCTCGTACCACCACAACCACCACTATGGTTCAAAAATTTAATGCCATCCACATTTTTAAATACGCGGTTTTTTTGAGGCGTATTACTTGGAGAGAAATTGATATTGGCAATCGTTTCTCCACTTTGATAGGCTTCCAAAAGCGACTGTGTATACTTACTATATTTATCACTCACTGCATATCCGAGTTTGTGATGCAGGGCCTCTTTAATGACGTCCAAATTTCTATTCTCACAAAATACGGTAGGAATAAATAACCAATAATTGGCTGTGCCTACCTGTCCGTTTGATCTTACAAAACCATTGAAGGTTTTATTAGCAAACGCTGCCACATCAGGCTTTTCCCATGAAAAATTCGTTTCACGGTATGCATATGGCTCTGCTGCATGCTTTAAATTAGCCGTAGTAACGAGGCTTCCTCTTGCTACATCACATTGGGTGGTCCCAACTAAAACACCGTACATGAATACAGAAGCGCCTTTTGCAAGGTTGCTTGTATAAAATTTATGCTTGCTTTGGATGGGTTCCAAAATAGTATACTGCTCTTCACGATATTCCACAACCTGCCCTTCGGCTAATTGAGTGAGTGCAACCAACACATTGTCTTTGGGGTGCATCTCTATCACTAATCTTTTTGGTGGCACAGTAGTCATGGGTACTATACAGATTTTACTTTATGTCCTTTGGTTGCAAACAAAAATACCACAACAAAACAAAGAAGTGGTACAATATACCCATTTTGAATACTACCTGTTGCATCAGAAATAATTCCAAGCACCGGTGGCAAAAACGCGCCACCAACAATTGACATCACAATTAAACTAGATGCCATTTTTGTATCGGCACCAACTTCTTTAATACCGAGTGAAAATATAGTAGGAAACATGATAGACATAAAAAAGGCAATAGCAATTAATGCATACACCACAACAATGCCTGATCCAAAAATAGCTACTGCAGATAAAAGGATATTGATAAGCGCATAAGTACTTAATAATTTTTCAGAAGCAAACTTACCCATCAAAAATGTACCTACAAATCTGCCCAGCATAAATGCGGCACCATAACCCCAACCTAAATATTGTGCAGCGGTTTTTTCATCCATACCCGCACCTGTTCTTGCCATCTTAATAAAAAAGCTACCTACACAAACTTGTGCACCAACGTAAAAAAATTGTGCTACCACGGCCCACGTCAAATGCCTATGTCTAAAGGCTTTTAGCGGATTGTTGCCGGCTTTACTGTCATCCCCTTCTTTAACATCAGGGAGTTTTGATACCATAAATAAAACAGCAACTAGTAAAACAAGAATACCTAAAATAAGGTAAGGCATTTTTACACTTTGCGCCTCGGTGGTCAAATAATTATTAAGCGCTTCGGGAGATAATTGTGCATATGCTTCATCCGACATTTCTGTACCAGACAAAATAAATTGACCACCAATAATAGGAGCAACCATGGCAGCAAGCCCATTAAATGATTGCGCAAAATTTAATCGACGCGTTGCTGTTTCAGGAGGACCAATAATGGTTGCGTATGGATTAGCTGCTGTTTCTAAAAAAGTTAATCCACTCGCAATAATAAAAAGTGCGCCTAAAAAATAAATATACTGATGAGTATCTGCTGCGGGTAAAAATAAAAAGCATCCTAACGCAAACAATAAAAGGCCACCTACAATTCCAGATTTGTAGCCGTACTTACGCATTACATATCCGGCAGGAAGCGCCATTGCAAAATAGGCGATAAATACCGATGAGTCAATCAGTGACGATTGCAAATCATTTAAACGAAACGATTTACGGAGGTGGGGTATTAAAATAGGGTCTAGATTATGTACAAAACCCCAAAAGAAAAATAAGCTGGTAACCAGTATAAATGGGAAAAGCCAGTTAGATGTCTGGTTTCCTATACCGTTATTAGTATTAGTTGGTGCGTTTATTGCCATGCCTTAAAAATTATCCTATTTTGACCCTTAATTTTGATTAACAATATACTTAAATATTGCCTCTTTTTACAAACATGGTAATGTTAAGCAAGTTTTTATTAATATGAACGAAATGCGGCCAAAAACTATAGAATTTTATACATTCACTGAACATATGAAGCGCATCATTATTATTACTTTTTCTATATTTTTTTTGTTGGGTACAAACGCTCAAACCCTTGTCGTACTTGGTACAACACAAGATGCCGGTAAGCCTCAAATTGGGTGTCAAAAAAGTTGTTGTAATAATTTAAAAGAACGGTTTTTGGTTTCGAGCCTTGGTGTTACTGATACAAAAAATAAAAAGAACTATTTGTTTGATGCCACGCCAGATATAACAGCTCAATTTCAACACTTATCTACAACAACAAGTGTCAAAAGTATCGATGGTATTTTTTTAACACATGCGCACAGTGGCCATTATACGGGTCTGATGTACGTTGGCAAAGAGGGCATGAATGCTAGCAAAATACCAGTATACGCCATGCCAAGGTTGATCAACTATTTAACCAATAACGGGCCTTGGAGCCAACTTATTTCGCTGGGCAACATTAACTTACATCCCCTTCAATCTCAATCCCCTATTTCGTTAGATAAGGAGCTCATTGTGATACCGATTGTTGTTCCACACAGAGATGAGTTTTCCGAAACAGTTGGATTTAAAATTATCGGCGCAAAAAAGTCGGCGCTTTATATCCCAGATATTGACAAATGGAAGCTTTGGGAAAACAGTATTGTCAAAGAAGTAAAATCTGTAGACTTTGCATTTATCGATGGTACATTTTATGAAGATGGTGAAATTAACAGGCCCATAAAAGATGTGCCACACCCATTTATAAGTGAAACCGTATCCATATTTGAAAATGAGCCACTATCTGTCAAACAAAAAATTTACTTCATTCATTTAAACCATACCAATCCCGCGCATAACAAAAAAAGTCCTCAAAGAATGGCCACAGAAAAAAAAGGATTTCATTTTGCAAGCCTTGGGGATCAATTTATACTCAATTAATTGGTAATTTCAGTTACATGAATTTGCAACCCAATCATTTAAGCAATCATTTAATTAGACTTGAGCCGCTACAGCCCATGCACTTCAATGAACTCTATGCAGCCGCATCAGATCCACTTATTTGGGAACAACACCCTAACCCAAATAGATACCAAAAAGAAGTGTTTGAATCTTTTTTTGAAGGTGCTTTAGAGTCTGGTGGTGCATTTATTGTAAGAGACGTTGACACCGGTAAAACGCTTGGCTCGTCTAGGTTTTACGATTACAAACCACTCGACAATGAAATAAAAATTGGATATACTTTTTTTAGCAGAGACTGCTGGGGAAAGGGTATCAATAAACAAGTAAAAACGCTTATGTTAAACTACGCTTTCATTTATATTGAAAAAGTTATTTTTCATATCGGCGCACAAAATATAAGATCGCAAATAGCCATAGAAAAATTAGGTGCAAAAAAAGTAAGCGAAGAAATGGTTGCCTATTACAACGAACCTGACCGGCTAAATTTTGTGTACGAAATGATGCGGTAAAATTTCAAATCAATTATATTTACAAAAAAAAATGAAATTTACCCCCCTATTATACGTTTCTTTTTTTGTACTTATCGCTTGCGGAAAATCTGGACCAAGTACTCCGCCAGCACCAAATCCAACAACACCAACTACACCAACTATTGATTATGCGACAAAATATGGCGCACTTGTTAATGTGGTATTAACTAGATCACTTAATTTACCTGACGTACATCCTGAAACCTTTAAAGTAATTGAAAAAAGTGGGAAGTATTATTTAATTACCTGCTTTGCAAATAACCAAACAGTTCCTTACGATTTTTTTAGGTCTTTTGCTGTAGATACCACATCAGGTAGTTTAACTGAAAACACGAGTTCGTTTTTAGGTGGATATATTGAAGCAGGTTTTCCAAAATCACCTTTCTGGTATGAAGATTTAAATAACGATGGCATTAAAGATTTATTTATAGCTGACCACGGAAAAGAAATGCAATCAATGATGGTAAATGGCCAATATCCAGGATATGTATGCCGGTATTTTGTTGGAAAAGCAGATGGCAGCTTTTCTAAAAGTGATATCGCTGATGTTACTTCAACAAACAGATTTTACCACAATTCAGCTGTAGGAGACATTGATGGAGATGGAAAAAACGATTTAGTGGTGCAAAATTTTGGAAGTGAAGAAATGATGCTATACTTAAATGGCAACAGTGGTCTTACAAAAAAATCAAATATTACAATTAACAACCAAACCGGCAGCGTGCTTATCGCAGATATTGAGGGTGACAAACAGGCTGAAATCATTTCTGCACCCTATATTGACAGAGGTAATACGCCCAATACATTCATTAAAAAAGTAAACATCAATTCTAGTGGATTTATTGCCAGCAATCTTTCAAATGTTTCTCCTTTTGGACAAACATATGGTTGCTATAAAATCATGGGCTTAAAAAATCCTAAGGATGTTAATAAAACACATTTATTTTATTTTGTTGAAGCGGGACCTGGTCAACAAAAAATATTTAGATCCAGAATGGATAATTCAAATGTAGTTGATGAAATTTCGACACTTCAGCCAACATTTAATTCAGGCGGAACGAGAGATTATCTAATTGCTGATTTGAATTTTGACGGCTTTCAAGATGTATTTTTCTTTGTGAATATTGGACAAAATCTAAACTCTAGAGTTTGGATAAATAATGGCGATAATACTTTTACAAACCCTAGTTGGGAAATTGACAATACACTTACCAACCACTTTATCCCTCTAACTATAAACCCTAATAGTGGAAGGGTAAAGTTTTTGTATTATTCCGACAGACCTACACCAAATACAAGGGTGATTGATGTTTATACAAAGAAAAAGTAAACCTACGCCGCTAAAAACTGATCCAGCGACTTTTTTATAATCGAAATACTTTCTAAAATTTGATCGCGTGTTATAATCAGTGGTGGCGCAAATCTTATTTTATTGCCGTGTGTAGGTTTAGCAAGTAATCCATTTTCTTTTAACACCAAACAAAAGTCCCAGGCAGCATTTGGGTTTTGATGCGTTACTTCGATCGCATTTAAAAGTCCTTTACCTCTTACAATACTTATAAATGGTGAATTTACTTTTTCTAATTCAGCCCTAAATAATTGACCCATTTGATAGGCATTATCTGCTAAATTTTGATCACGTAATACGCCTAGTGCCGCCATAGCTACAACACAAGCAAGTGGATTGCCACCAAAAGTACTACCGTGTTCTCCAGGCTTAATGGTATCCATAATATAATTGTCACATAATACGGCGCTAATTGGCATAACCCCACCACTCAAGGCTTTTCCTAACATTAAAATATCTGGTCGCACATCGTCGTAATCGGAAGCCAATAATTTGCCGGTCCTAGACAATCCCGTTTGAATTTCATCTGCTATCAGTAATACATTATGGCGCTTACACAATTCATGGGCTGCTTTTAAATAACCGGTGTCTGGAACAATGACACCAGCTTCGCCCTGAATAGGTTCTACCATAAATGCAGCAACATTTTTATTTTGAAGTGCCACTTCTAGCGCTTCAATATTGTTGTAAGGTATTTGTAAAAATCCTGGAACAAATGGTCCAAAATTTTGATAGCTACTTGGATCTGAAGAACTAGATATAGCCGCAATAGTTCTTCCCCAAAAATTTCCTTCTGGAAAAAGTATAACAGCTTCGTTAGAGGCAACCCCCTTTTTTTCATACGCCCAACGTCTTGCAAGCTTTACAGCTGTTTCACCAGCCTCAACGCCAGTATTCATGGGTAACACTTTATCGTAGCCAAAATACTGTGTAATAAACTGTTCGTATTCGCCAAGTTGATTGTTATAAAATGCCCTAGAAGTAAGCGTAAGCTTTGATGCCTGCTCTGTCATAGCCTTTATAATAGCTGGGTGACAATGCCCTTGATTTACCGCCGAGTAGCCGCTTAAAAAATCAAAATATTGCTTTCCTTCAACATCGAATAAGTATACGCCCTGTCCTCTTTCAATAACAACAGGTAAAGGGTGATAATTGTGTGCTCCATACTTTTCTTCTAATGCTACATAATAAGTTGCGTTTTTAAAATCTTGTGTTTGCATTATAAGGAAGTTAATTGTTGTTCAAAATTGGAAAGAATTTGAAATGCCGTTTCTGCCATTTTATTGCCTTTGTTATCTAATAGAGGATTAATTTCTGCAATTTCTAAACAAATAACTTTTTTAGTTGAAACGAATTGTTGAAGTATTTGATTTATTTCGTCAGGCAAAAAACCCGACTTTACAGGTGTACCGGTGCCATAGGATATTTGGTCACAATCCATCGAATCTACATCGAATGAAACATATAAATAATCTACCTGTTCAAGTTTTTTAATAATAACAGCAAGTGTATTTTGCAAGCCTTGTTCACGTAGTTGCTCCACCGTATAATTTGAAATAGACGCCGCCTCAATAACTTGCTTTTCTGCTGGTTCAAAATCCCTTAATCCAAAATATACCAAATGATTGGGCGTTAATTTAGGGCCGTCAATACCTATGTTTTTTAATTTCGTCCAATAACTAATCGTATCATCAGAAATTTCATTTACTTGAATGTGTAGATGGTCTAAACCCATTGCTGCCGCTAGTGGCATGCCATGAATATTTCCCGAAGGAGAGGTATACGGCGAATGAATATCTGCATGTGCATCTATCCAAATAACACCCAGTTTTTTGTTTGGATGCGCTTTTTTAATGCCGCTTATAGTGCCAAGCGCCGAGGAGTGGTCACCAGATAAAACAATAGGAAAAAAGTTTTTTTGTAGTGCGCTAGCAACAGCGTCAGAAACACGGTTACACTGCTCTGCTACATGTTCAATACGTTGCGCAAAACTATTGGTATTTTTTTGATAGATAGTTTCATTATGCGTTACTACATCCTGATATAAGTGTCTATTAAAAAAATCATTGTCTGCATTAATTGCTGCAATTTCAAGTGCGTCAATACCCATATCAGATCCTCTTGTTCCAGCACCAATATCAGATCTGTTTTTAATTAATTTAATATGCACAAACTGTTGAATTTCGATTCAAGGTAATAAAAAGAAGGCAATTATGAAGATAGATAAAACGGAAGGGTAAATTAACAATAAGAAAACAGTTTGTTTACAATAAGATAACATATCGTACATAATTTTATTACAAATACTACGATATGCGCCAAACGTATCAGACAAAAAAAAGCCAACTAGTTTCCGTAATTGAACCAATAAAGTACGGAAAAAACCCTAACCAGCTTTCACCTCAATTTGGACATGAAGAATTATACGAAATTGAAGCAAATAAGGGACAAGAAGAAGATTTAACTCAATTGGCAGAAGCCGAATTGTCTATTGAAGAAGTTTACCAAGAAGTTTTAAATGAATTAAGGACTAAAAAAACGAGCTAATTATAAATAAATAATTACGAGTAATAAATTAGTTCAAATTTGTACATACATTGAGTTATAAATCAATGTTATGAAGCTGATACTTCTACTTATTGCTGGTTTCTATTGCTCACATATTTCCGCCCAAACCCTTAATTACACGGTTTCGAAAGACAACACCTCAAAATACCATAGCATTCAAGAAGTGCTCAATATCATTCCATCAGGTAATAAAGAAGCAGTAAAAATTTATATTAAGTCTGGCGTATACAATGAAGTAGTGGTGGTGGATGCTAGTAAATCAAACATCACCCTCATTGGTGAAGACGTAAATAATACCATTATCAATTTTAATAACCATGCAGGCGTTAAAACACCAGAAGGTGACACCCTAAACACATGGACCTGTGCTACTGTTTTTGTATATGGAAACGATTTTCAGGCGCAAAACATCACATTTAGCAATCAGGCCGGATATACGGCAGGACAAGCAGTAGCGCTAAGGGTAGAAGGCAACAGGGCCAGTTTTTTCAATTGTAAAATGATTGGATTTCAAGATGTTTTGTTTTTAAGCGGCAACGGGGTAAAGCAATATTTTAAAGATTGTTACATAGAAGGTACCACCGATTTTATTTTTGGAGCCGCCACATCTGTTTTCGAAGACTGTCATATGCATAGCAAAAAAAATTCTCACGTTACAGCGGCATCTACCAATTCAATTATCCCTTTTGGTTTTGTATTTAAGCGCTGTAAACTAACCGCAGACAGTACAATAAATAAAGTTTCGCTGGGAAGACCTTGGTCACCAACGGCAAGTGTCACGTATCTCGATTGCTGGATGGACAAACATATTGTAGAAGAGGGCTGGAATAATTGGAAAAATCCAGCCAACGAATTAACAGCTAGATATGCCGAGTACAATAGCACAGGACCCGGTGGTAGTGCACAAAAAAGAGTTAGTTGGTCTAAACAATTAACGAGCGAGCAAGCGCTGGGTTTTAGTAACGAGAAAATTTTAGGCGCTTGGCATCCTAGAAAAAAATAAATTACTTTTTAGATTTTGTGATAATACCTTTTTTCCAAAAGCTAAAAAATGAAGGATAATACCCTTGGGTAAGAGGAAACATCCAATCTCTACTATCTTTTATACCCGGATAATATTCAAAGGCAGGATGCTCTTTTGAGATAAATGCATTTGAATGCGTAAATGCAGTGTTTTCATATTGACTCACTAATGCGTCTACTTCACCTGCATACACTTCAATACCCAAAATATTTTTTGAAAGATCAATAATAAAATTAATCACATGATCACTCACCGGATATTGATTAAAATGCGAAGGCTCTAAGATTAACACACGATTTACAGGTTCGTTTGCACGCCATAGAGGATCTAGATTATAGCTGTTATATAAAATTGTTGGCTTACTGGTATCAAGTTTTGGTACTGCTGTTTGTGGCAAATTGGTAACAAATTTTAAACTGCTAGTTGCCTCTAATGCTTTAGGCACAGGCATTGTAGCAATATGCTCGTAACTATGGTCTAAAAAAGTGCCTTGCTCATTAGCAAACGTGTATTTATTAATATTTTCTTGGTTACAGTAATATTTTTTTGAAGAAAAACTCCCCGCTACCCACTGCCAACTACAACAATTACTAGCAAGGTCGCCATCTAATAAATGATAGTACATCCATGTTGCAGGCGCCAACCAGTGTGCTTTTGCATTATTACACACCATAGATGCGAGGTACATTCTAATATGATTGTGTAAGTATCCTGTTTTGTAAAACGTATTGATGTGCGCATCGATTTTTTCAATACCCGTTGATGCATCTACAACTGCGGTAGGTATTTGATTGTGTATAAAATCTGGTTGAGCTTGTTTTAAATCAGAAAATATCAATTCTTTTTTTACTTGCCATACCCGCTGATAATATTCGCGCCAAGCGAGTTCCTGTAAAAATTTTTCGATCTCATAGGGCTTGAATCCTTTTTGCAAAACGGCTTCTTTAATTTGCTGCACACTAATGACCCCTCTTGATAAATAAGGTGATAAGTAGGTTACATCCCCATTAATAAAATTTCTAGTTTTTGCATACTTTATAGGATTGATATTATTGATGCGCTCAACAACCAAATCATACGTAGTAGGAAACATATTTAAATCATTAAGGCTTTGCATATTCGAGTCTTTGAAGTAGGTGGGTTGTATGATAACTATCTAATCCAGCACTAGTAATGGTTCCTGCTTTTTCGATATCTATAAATCCATCTTCCAATAAACAATGATCCGGATAATGGACCCATTTTATTTCACCAATAATCATACTTGTTTGATTGATATGGATGGGAACGCGCTCTTTAAATTCCATGCCTATTTGAATGTGGCTTTCAGCAACAAAAGGGGCTATAAAACCATCTTTAAATTGGGGCGTTAACTGCGTAGCATCAAATTCTGACACCGCTTTAGGATAGCGTGCCGATGTTTGATGTGCCTTTTCATACATGCTACTATTAATATGGTTAATGGTATAAAATCCGGTATCCATAATATTAGTTAACGTATGACGCTCTACCGAATCGGGTCGCATGATAAAGCTAAGTAGCGGCGGGTTAGATCCAATATGCACAATAGAACTAAATATGGCCAAATTGGTTTGTCCCTGCGTATCTATCGAGCCAATAAGTGCAACACTTCTAAATCCACTAATGCTATTAATAAACTGCGCTCTTTTTCGCTGCTCCATTTCCATTAACTGAACCAAATCTAAACTGGTGTTCATATTTTTTACTTATCTAATGATTGTAAATAATTATTTGCTATTTGTAAGTGTGCATCTCTTTTTTGATCCGGCATTTTATCAAATGTTTTTACGAGCATGCCTATTCTTGGATTTTGTAAAAAGAAGTCACGGTGTACATGCATGAACCGCCAAAATAAACCATCCCAAATAGGTTGCCATTTTCCCTTTTCGTAATCACTCATTTTTGATAAATAATTACTGCCACTGATGTACGGTTTAGTGGTCATGAGGCCGCCATCTGCAAACTGAGTCATACCATATACATTGGGCACCATCACCCAGTCGTATGCATCAATAAACATTTCCATAAACCACTTGTGTACTTCGTCCGGATCAAATTCACACAATAACATAAAATTGCCAAGTACCATGAGTCTTTCGATATGATGTGCATAGCCCGTTTTCAAAATTTTTTTTATGGTACTGTCTATTGGCGCTATGCCGGTGTCACCGGTCCAAAAGGCTTTGGGTATTTTTCTTTTAAACTTCCAATAATTGGTGGTTCGTTGTTTTGTTCCTTCCCGTTCATAAACAAGTCGTATAAATTCACGCCAGCCAACAATTTGTCTAATAAATCCTTCTAATGAATTTAGCGGAATATTTTGAGCAGCGCCTACACGTATTGCTGCATCTATAATTTGCTGTGGTGTAAGAAGACCTATGTTTAACATAGGAGATACAACAGAGTGGTACAAAACAGATTCTTTTTGTACGATAGCATCTTCGTAGATTCCAAATTTTTCGAAACGTTCTGACAAAAAGGTTTCAAGCCATTTTTCGGATCCTATAAAATCAATAGCAAATAAATGTTGCTTACCTATCTCTCCATAATTATTGGGAAAGTTTTTTTGAACATACTGCTCCGCTTCAATTATAAAATCATTGGAGGCGCTCACTGGAAGTTCAGGAACTATTTCTTTTTTAGGAAATTTAGCGCGGTTCTCTGCATCAAAAGTCCATTTGCCGCCTTCTGGTTTACCATCCGTTGTTAGTAACAGGTTACGCTGCTTTCTTTGGGCGGTATAAAAATCGGTTTGGAAATATTTTTTTTTGGAAGCGAAATAATTTTCGGTACTGGCAAGGGTGTTTAAAAAACTAGGGCTATCTGAAACCTTTAGCGCTATATTGTTAGATGCACAAGCTTTTTTTATTCGCCTAGTAAGCAAATAATCTACAGGATCAATCATATCAATTGATGTATATTTTTCTTTTGCTAAATGAGCAATGAGTAGTTTACAATCATGGAGCGCATCTGTGCTATCAACGTACTGGACCTGATAGCCTTCTTGTAACAGATACTGCTCATAGGCTTTTATGGAAGCTCTATGGAGCACCAGCTTTTCTTTATGAAAGGGATATTGTGTAAAAAACAGATGCTCTTCCACTAAATAGTGGCGCTTGTTTTTATCCAGCACTTGCGATTTTTTAAAAAGCTGATGCGGAAAAATGATGACGGCCTGCTTTGACATACCTGTTAAACAAGGCAGTAGAGATAATGTTGAAGGGGATACAAACTATTTTGTGCAGGTATACGCTACTTGTCTTTAAAAACCAATACAAATTTGATTTTTATTAGATCATCTGCTTTTACAAAGAGTAAACTAGGTCTTTTTACGTTGTACGATTCTAGAAGCACTGGAAATTCTCCTTCGTACAACCATTGGTTGTTTTCTTTTTTAGCCTTAGCAACAAATTGAATTTCTTTGGTAACGCCGTGGAATTGTAATTTACCTGTTGTGAGTATGTCGGCTCCGCTATATTTAATACTCGTACTACTAAACGTAATGTTAGGTAGTGTTAGCGCATCCAAAACTTCAATCATATGGCTATCTCTACTTGATAGGCCACTATTAAAACTGCTCACTTTTGCAAGCACAGAAATTTGTTCGAGTTTATCTCCGTTCCATTTGCTTGCCACGTTTACCTGCTTGCTTGTTCCGTCCCATGCATGCAATTTGTGTTTCATGGTGTATGTAATACTAGAGCTTGTTACATCGTAGGTAGGTGCCTGAAAAAATACAGACATCAAAAGGTTTAAAATAATATAGTGTAGCATCATTTAAAATTTAATGACAACAAGCGCTGTTGCCAAACTTGCAAAACTAACGTACGCTGCTGCGCGGTGGTAGGGTTTTAGAGAAGCGTTATGTTCTATTTGTGTAGCCAGTATATTGGTGGCAATCATGCCTGAAAGGTGCAGTACCGCAAGCCATTTGTGTAAACGAATAGAAGTAATTTTTTTATCCCTGCTAAACGCCGAAGGCGGTGCAAAAAGGCCGTTTAAAGCAGTAAATCCGTAGGTTAAGTTTACGGCCATTCCTACATTTTCGTGGAGGTCTTTTACTTTGTAATCCCCTTTATACAACTGACTACCAATAATACCCTGTGCAAGCATGCCACCAATTGTTACAAATCCGCCAATTTGGTGAAGCTGTAACATGGTTCTTCTGATTTTGAGGTCTTTTTGTTTGTTGGCAATTAGGTCGTTACCGCTATACCTGTTTTTTAAGAGCCCACTCGTACCCCACAAAGCACGCTGCGTAAATAGCATTTTTGCAGGGGGTTGTATTAAACTTGAATCAACATTATTAGCACTGATTAGTTGTTGTAACAATGAATCGGATTGAGCAGCTACCCGTTGCGCACAAAACAAACAAGCCACTAAAAAACCTAATAAATACGTTTTATAAAATGAAGTGCGCTTATACATACTTAAAAAATTATGATGTGAAAACTGCTTCTTGGTTCAATTTACGCATAATCGTTGAAAGCATCATCATCCATTCCCATATCGCCAAGGTTAATCATGCTTCCCATCATATCGTTGAATTCAATTTTACCATCAATCATTTTTTTACTAATGATAGAATAAGATGAGAGGCCGTGTAAAACAAATTCCATTAATAGAGCCGCTTGTTTTTCGCCAGCTTGCGGAAAATGTTTTTTAACGATACCAAATAAACCATCCACCTTATAGAGTTCGATCATTTTATCTTCGTCTTTCATGTCTAAAAACAAATCGAGATGATTACCTGCATCAAACCATTTTGCGATGGAAGCATACGGATTTTCAGGTTGCTTTTGTTCTGGCGCGTTAGCTAATTTTTTTGGTGCCTTGCGTTTTTTTACATCATCCGGGTTTGGAAAATAAGTTACAAATATGGTGCGAATTGATTTGTTTAATAAGTTAAGTGCTACTTCGTAAGGACCTTCCTGCTCACCTTCATATACCAGTTCAATTTTTCCGGTAATAGCAGGTATAATTCCTGATAAATCACTTATCCATACCTGTGTATTTGCTTGACCATGAATAATAGCCCTGCGCTCTGCACTGCTTACTGCTGCTTCATATGCAGCGATTGTTAAACGTGCACTCACGCCACTTTTTTTATCTACAAACTCATTGGTACGCGCTTCAAAAGAAACTTGTTCGATGAGTCTTTTTATTAAATCACTTACTTCTACTTTATCTTTTTGTGCGGGTAAAATATTGGCTTCCTGCTCGGTAATGGCAAGTGAAGTTTCAATCGTTTTTGGATAGTGCGTTAATATCTGACTTTCAATTCTATCTTTTAATGGTGTAACTATACTTCCTCTGTTGGTATAGTCTTCGGGATTTGCTGTAAACACAAATAAAATATCAAGTGGCATTCGAAGTTTAAACCCTCTAATTTGTATATCACCTTCTTGCAAAATATTAAATAAGGAAACCTGAATTCTTGCCTGTAAATCGGGAAGTTCATTGATTACAAAAATGCAGCGGTTGCTTCTTGGAATAATCCCGTAGTGAATTACTTTTTCGTCGGCAAAACTGAGTTTTAAATTAGCCGCCTTAATAGGGTCAATATCACCAATTAAATCAGATACGCTTACATCGGGTGTTGCTAGTTTTTCACCGTAACGGGCGCTTTTGTGCACCCAGTGAATCGGGGTTTCGTCGCCATGCTCTGCTATTAGGTCTACAGCAAAACGGCTTAAGGGCTGTAAGGGATCATCATTTACTTCAGATCCTGCAATAGTAGGGATGTATTCATCTAACAAATCCACCATTTGACGTGCCATCCTCGTTTTTGCCTGACCGCGGAGTCCTAAAAACAAAATATTGTGTCGGCTTAATAATGCTCGTTCTACATCTGGTATGACCGTGTCTTCGTAACCTAAAATACCCTCAAATGCATTTTCTTTATTTTGGATACTGGCAATTAAATTATTCCGCACTTCGTCTTTAATAGACTTTGACTTGTAGCCCGATTTTTTTAAATCACCGATTGTTACAATTTTTTTTATGTCGATTTTCTTACTCATAATTAATACAATGTTTTTCTTTTGCCACTTTCAAAATCATTAAAAATAAAACTACCCAAATTGTCAAGTGACGCAAAATAGGCTTTACCATTATTCATCTCCGTAAACTCTTCTACAAACTTTTGCAAATATGGATCCGATGCAATCATAAATGTTGTAATCGGAATTTTTAATTTCTTACACTGTGCCGCCAAATTAATACAACGGTTTACCACTTTACGGTCTAATCCAAAACTATTTTTATAATAACGGCCACCTATTTTTAAACAAGTAGGCTTACCGTCGGTAATCATAAATATTTGCTTGTTGGATGTTTTGCGCTTACGCAGTATATCCATCGCTAACTCAAGCCCAGCAACAGTATTGGTATGGTAGGGTCCTACTTGTAAATAGGGTAGGTCTTTAATTTCAACCTGCCACGCATCATTACCAAACACAACAATATCAATAGTGTCTTTTGGATATTTTTTTGTGATGAGTTCACAAAGCGCCATCGCTACTTTTTTTGCAGGCGTGATTCTATCTTCACCATATAAAATCATAGAGTGCGAAATATCAATCATGAGTACCGTTGACGTTTGCGTTTTGAAATCCGCCTCACGAATTACCAAATCATCTTCATGCATCGAAAAGGCATCGACACCTCTATTGATTTGCGCATTTTTAATGCTCTCTGTAAAATCTATTTGTTCCATCAAATCACCAAACTGAAAAGAGCGGGTATCAGAATTGATGTCTCCGGTTGGACCCGCTTTTGTGGTACTATGGTTTCCCTGCTTGCCTTTTTTTAACTTCCCAAAAATTTCCTCTAGGCTTTTTTGACGAATGGTTTGTTCGGTTTTTGCAGTAATCGCAAATTTGCCATCCTGTGGGTTTTCTTTTAGATAACCATTTTGCTTAAGGTCTTCAATAAAATCCCCAACCCCGTACTGGTCATCGGTAAATTTATGGGTGCGGTCTAATTGATTGAGCCAATCTAGGGCCTCTGTAGCATCTCCGCTCGTATAGTTTAATAGCTGCGTGAAAATATCGAGCATTTGCTCGAATTTAGATTTTGAATTTTCTCCAGGTGCAAAATTGATAAAGCGGTGGCCGATCATAGTTATCTAAAATAACAAATAGTGGGCACTAAAGTTCGTTTTTGTGTATACCAAAGGCTTTATACATCCTAGAGCGGTCAAACATTTTTTCGTTGTTAGAGATAAAAATAGCAGCAACACCGTTACCAATAAAATTAGTAATGGCCCTTGCTTCAGACATAAAACGGTCTACACCTAGCAGAAGTGCGAGACCTTCTATCGGAATTACTTTGGTAGCGGTTAATGTAGAAGCTAATATGATAAACCCGCTTCCAGTTACGCCAGCAGCACCTTTTGATGTCACCATCAAAATACCAATGATAGTAATAATTTGTTCCATATTTAATTGAATATGGAATACTTGGGCTAAAAATACAATGGCCATTGAGAGGTATATAGAAGTACCATCCAAATTAAATGAATAGCCAGCAGGAACCACAAGCCCTACCACAGATTTGTGGCATCCCATATGTTCCAACTTTTCCATGAGTGATGGTAGTGCCGCTTCTGAAGAAGAAGTGCCTAAAACAATCAGGAGTTCATTTTTGATGTAGCCTAAAAATTTCCAAATACTAATTTTATAATAATTTAAAACAGCACCTAATACTAAAAAAATAAAGAGTGCCATGGTGATGTAAACACAAGCCATTAATTTACCCAGGGGCAACAAAGTAGCTACACCATATTTTCCAATGGTAAATGCCATACCGCCAAAAGCACCAATGGGCGCAAGTTTCATTACAAAATGAAGGCCTCTAAATACATACTTTGAAAGCCAATATACTTTGGTTAAAATGACTTCTTTGTTTTTTAATCTACTAATAACGATGCCTGTAAGTATTGCAAAAAGTAACACTTGAATGGTAAGGTTGTCTTTAAAAAACTGGACCCATGAAATAGAAACGGGACCGCTGCTATACTTAGAAATATCACCTTTAGCCACAATGCTTGTATTAACGCCAGCACCAGGCTCTAACAAATAGCCAACCCCAATGCCAATTAATAAAGCAAGGGTGGTAATAATTTCAAAATATAAGAGGGCCTTGCCGCCCACTTTTCCAACTTTTTTTAAATCGCCCATACCACATATGCCGGTGACCATGGTAAGTAGTATAATTGGATTGATGAAAAGTTTAATAACATCAATAAAATATTTACCAAGGGGTTGCATCGCTACACCGGTAGCTGGAAAAAAATGACCAACTAATATACCTGCTGTAATTGCAAACAATACCCAAAAAGTAAGATTGGTTGCGATTTTTTTTATCATGTTTACGCGCTTGAGGATTCTACTGAATCACACTGTTTACAATACTTACACAAGACTCGATTTCAGCATCAGTTAATTGCATGATCCTAAAAGTCTCACCATCTTTATCAAAATAATTATACACGGTTGCGTACTTTTTTGGTAAGGTGCCCGTAATTTTTTTTATAAAACTTAAGGCAATTAAAAATGTTCCTACCGCCGATGGATGGGATCCATCGGGATGGAACAAATTCATGGTAGGAAAGGTTTTTCTAGCCAAATCAAAGCTTGATCCAACTGCTACATTCACTGCACTTTGAGCCTTGGCTAATTCGGCATACGCCTCATTAATTTTGGATTGGGTTTGTGGCGTTTTTTCCCTTGCCCATGTATTATACAAGTATGGCTTTGCGCCGTTCTCTCTAATATATTGGCAAAAAAGATTTCCATAGAATAACAAGCTGTCTTTATGCTCCAATGGCCACATACTATTATCCTGAATGACAACAATATCAAATTTATTGCTTGCTATTATTTTTTTTGTTTTTAAGCCTCTTTCATTGTTCCAATGTTGTCCGAGTGTTGCAGCGCCAATGGTCGATTTTTTACAAATAATTTTTGTGTCTAAACTATCTGTTATTAAACCAATCATTTGTGCCAAATTATTGTAGTAGATATAACTATTACCTACTAGCAATAAGCGGACCGTATCTTTTTTTTCTTGCGCAAAAGTTTGGCTTGAAATAAAAATACAAATCAATAAAATAGCCTTCCAACATGCGTTACTACACTTCATTCTTTGCTTACATTTTACAGGTCTAGAAACCTGGATTTTGAACCATATTTGGGTTATTTTGAACCTGCGTTACCGGAATTGGTAATATGGTTCTAACAAAGAAATTAGAAGTCGTTGCTGTATATTGAATTAATCTAGAAGTTGCATTACCACCAGAACTAATTTTTACAAAATTGGTTTGCGTTCTATTTAAATCAAATAAACGCTGACCTTCAAAAGCAAACTCTTTTCTTCTTTCTACGATAATACTGTCTAAATATGCATTAGCAGAAATACTTCCTGATGGAGGTGTACCCGTAAGCACTGCATTAAAAGGTCTTGTTGCAGAAGCGGTATCTCTAGATTTTCTGATAAGGTTAATGTCAGTCAAAGAAGTCGTAAGCAAGCTTGGCGTACTATTTGCAACAGCAAGTCTAGCATTTGCCTCACCTCTAATTAAATACATTTCTGCAAATCTTAACACCTTAATGTTTTCCATGTAGGTAGAAATGTTGATGTATTTAGTAGGAAGTGGCACATTTGTTTCACCACCCAACGAGTTTCTATCACCAAGTGCAATAAATGCTCTTCTAACATCGGTAGCAGAATAGGCATCGTATAAACCTCTAAAAGTAGAAAGCGTTGTACCCGTACTTCTGCTATTCATAGAATTTCTTGTGCCAAGCATTTCTCCATATCCTTGTTGGCTACATAAATAGGCATAAGAATCTACGCCTGGATTATCGTTGGTATTATTGGCTATTTCAAATATAGACTCTGCGCTATTTTGTGTTCTAAAATCTTGCAGCATATTTCCAAATGTATAAAGCGCATAACGTCCAGATGCAATAACCTGATTGGCTGCATCTGCGGCACTTGCCCAATCAGACTTATAAACTGACACTCTAGCTTTTAATGCGAGCGTTGAAAAACGGTTCATACGAATTTTGAACAAGGTATTATTTACAACACCATTGCTAATTACATTTCCCGTTTGAGGTAAAAGTGCTATTGCAGCTGTTATATCTTTATCAATTTGAGCATACACTTCGGCAGCTGTATTTCTTGCAGGATATACAACTTCTGTAATGTTTACAATTGGCTTAATCACAAGCGGCACACCTAAGTGTGATCCATCTGTAGTAAACTTTAATGGACGCGCAAAAAACTTCATTAAATCAAAATAAACGAGCGCCCTAACGGCATAAGCTTCACCAACTAGTTGCGCCGCTTCTTCTTGCTCTAATGATGTAGCAATTTTTTTAATAGTAGCTTCATTTGCAATGATGGCATTGGTGTTGGTAATTATTTGATACATCTGACTCCACATTCTACTTACGTTAGCGTCGGTTGCAGTATGTGTTACCGTATTCATGCCGGTATACCTGTTACCTGTTCTTACGCTTCGAGTTGCATTATCAGAAAGCACTTCTGGAATTACCATGGCATCTCTACCATAATAACTATAAGATTGCATCAGAGAGTAAAGGCCATTAACTGCGGCTCTAGAAGTTGCCATACTATTAAACACGTCTTCTGTAAGTACACTTTGTTGTGGTTTTACATCTAAAAAGTCTTTGCTACAAGAAACAATTAGTAGCAAACTGGTAATCACTGTTATTGAATATATTTTTTTCATAAAAGAAACTTTATGCAATTAAAAATTGATGTCTAGGCCAAATAAAAATGTGTTGAAAACCGGAGGACGTTGAGACATGGTTCCATCAATACTAACTTCTGGGTCTGTATTAAATCTCTTGTCTTTTACATAGGTAAATAAGTTTTGTCCACGGAGGTATACCCTTACATTACTAAACTTAAATTTATTGAGCAATTCGGTTGGTAAGTTATAAGAGAGCGTTACATCTCTAAGTCTAATATAACTTCCGTCGTATAAAAATCTGCTACTTTCAAAACTACCTGATGAAGATTGTGTGCCTAAAAACACTGGCTTTGGTACATCTGTTATTTGACCCGGTGTTGTCCAACGTCTTTCATACTCGTATCTGCTCAAGCCATTGCTTTGATCCGAAAATCCAAGGTTGGCATCTGTCTTTTGTAAATATCCATAATCATCATAAATGGTATTTCCCCAAAAAGTATATAGTTGGAAACTAAACCTGAAATTTTTGTAAGAAAACGTGTTGGTTAAACCACCATAAAACTTAGGTAATGCGCTTCCATATTGTAAACGCGGAAGTGCCGTTGTAAATGCATTGGTAGTAGAATCCTTTGCGCCACTTCTATACCATAAAGCCTCTCCGTTAGCAGGATTCACACCAGCATACCCTCTTTGATAATGGGTATAAAAATCATTACCCACATTTCTTAAATAATTGGCATTACCCGAATATGCTGGATCAATTTCTGTGATTGTATTTTGATTGGTAGTGATGTTAAAGTCTGTAACCCACTTGAAACCGCCCTTAGATTTTGGTGCAATGTTTACAGATGAAAGGCTAAGCTCAATACCCGTATTTTTCATGGCACCGCTGTTTACTGTAATGCTTGTTACACCATTAACACTTGGGATGGATTGACTAATTAATAAATCACTTGTTGTTCTTGTATACCATTCTAAAGATCCAGATAATCTACCTTTTAGCATCGAAAAATCAAGACCAATATTTAATGGAATATTTTTTTCCCAAGTTAAATTGTCATTGGCTAATTGATTTTGTGCTAGGCCAGATTGTAAATTGTAATCGCTTCCTGCACCATACAAACCAAAAGATTCAAAATTATCAATACCCTGGTTACCGGTGTAACCATAACTTCCTCTTAATTTTAATTCACTCAACCAACTAACATTGTAAAACTTTTCGTTAGAAATATTCCAACCTGCACCTACCGACCAAAAAGTTGCTTTTCTAAAATTTTTGGCAAATCTTGAAGAAGCGTCTTCTCTAAGTGATCCAGATATAAAGTATAGATCTTTGAAAGAATAATTGGTGTTAAAAAACTTACTTACTAATCTGTTAGCAGTTCCAGTACCAGTAGTTAAAGTTGGGCTAGAACCTCCTGCTGCGGTAACGGTTCCGGGTGCAATTCCGTTAACTGAAATATTAATGTCAACATCGGATCTACTCTGGGCTTCATATCCTGCAAAAGCCTCTAATTTATGATCATCAGCTAGATCTACTTTATAGCGTAAGATATTTGTTGCTACCCAGTTGGTAATGTCTTGCGTATAATTTTCGATGGTACCACCTACAGCAACAATGGCATTACCCACTCTTGGATCGTATTGTGTGCTACTAAATGCGTGGTTAAAATCCATCGCATAAGAGCCTTCAAAAGTTAATCCCTTTGTTATTTTATAGTTCGCTGATGCGTTTGCAGAAATATTATACGTTTTAGCTTTCCTTTTAGTTGTTTCAATAACAGCTACTGGATTGTAACCGTTATTATATCCAAGCTCATAGGTTTTACCATCACTTTTATAAATAGGTAACCATGGTGCTAAACGATACATGGCTCTAACAGGGTTAGCAAAAAATGATCCGCCTAAAAAATTACTTGTTTGCTGAAAGCTTCCACTAAAGCCGCCTTTAAAAG
>JBEGUD010000005.1:0-3790 GCA_041179065.1 Bacteroidota bacterium
GAAGCTGCAGTTGAGGCTGCAGTAACTGTTTCATTACTAGCAACAAGTGCTTTAGATAAGTATGCGATTTTATATGCAGGCGCAAAATTTTTCTGATCTAACACTTCCGTGTAGTGATAACCAAATTCAGATTTTACAACATCTTTAGTACCCTTTGGTTTATCAAAAGAAAAATCGTTGAATGCACCAACCATTTGACCTTGTGCGAAATAATCATATACACCACCCTTTTCTTTACTTCCCGCATCATCAGAATACTTTTGTACGAGCGCATTAAAATCTGCACCACCTGCAACAGCATACTTAATAGAGTCAGCTAATTTTTTGGCGGCACTGTCTGGTCTAATTTGCTGACCAGAACGTGGATCTACTGTAGCAATTAAAATGTGACGCACTTTTGAACTATCTGGCCAGTTTTTAATACCCACCATTTTAGCTAATACATACGCATTACCATCAACGTAAGGACCATAAACAGTACCTGTAGGAATTTTAACGAGCGTATCTTTGTTCGCTTGTTGCATTCTATTTTTACTAAAGTATCCATCATAGTAAGGTAAATCACTACCTACTCTATTTAAAAAAGCAGCATTATCAGTAGCTGTAGCAAAATCCTGTTTTTGTGCAAGCACTTCATTTAAAACAGCTGCGCTATCTGCACTACTTGGAATCGCACTAAAAGAAACATAAGCGATAGATCTAGTTTCTTCTTCTTTTTTGTATGCAGAAGCATGTGCTTTTACATAAGCAGCAATATCATTATCAGTCACCTTAATAGTACTATCAGCAATACTTGCGTATGGAACAAATACAACAGATGCACTTGCTATTTGATTGTTATCAGCAGCTTGTTTTTCAACCATCCACTTTGGAACATATGCAGATTTTTGAAGTAACACACTATATTTATTACGTAGTGCTTGTTCTAAAATTGGTTGAATATAAACCTGATTGATCATTTTAATTTGATCCGCGTTTTTGCTTTTCTTAATTTGAGCAAATGCCTTTTTAGCATCTTCCACTTTAAATAAACCAGTTGCTGGATCTGTAAACTCTTGTTTTAATGGAGAGTTTTCAGAAAATAAAATATCGCTCAATTCTTTAGCTGTTACTTGTAAACCAAGTTTACCGCACTCTGCTTCAATTAATAAACGGTCCACTTCTTGATTCCATAAAGAACCAATGAGTTGATCTCTTTGTGCTCCTTGGCTAGCATACATTTTTTCTTGCATCGCTAACTTTTCTTCAAAAGCCGCTCTTTCCAATTTTTGGCCATTCACTTGTCCAATTGTGGTTGTATTAGAAAAAGCGCTTCCGCCTCTACCAACACCATCTTGTAATATAAATGCAATTAAGGCTACAGCGATAATACTAAAAATGATCCAAGTGCCTCGATCGCGAATACTTTGAATAACAGACATAAAAACGAATTATAATAAATAAAATAACCGGCAAAATACCGGAGGGCAAAAATAAGGTATTGCGGGCTTATTTCTATCCACAAACTAGGGGTTAATAAGTAGTATTTTAGGTGGAAAACTGTACTTTTTTAAAATTTTCATGTGGATAGAAGTAGAATAAGTAACCAGGTAATTAGTGATTTAGGGGTAAGAGGGTAAAATGAACCCATTTTACACCCAGTTAATTAACAGTTTACAAAAGGTGGATACTAAAAATTTTATCATATAATAACCTTTTCAAAAAAAGAACGAAATCGTTAATAAACGAATACAGTATCTATAAAAAGGGTGTATAAAACTGTGTATAGAAGTGTATAACCCGTTAACACTAAAAATATAAGTATGTGTATAAGAAGGTTATTAAGGTATTAACACCCGTAATAGTAATAGTTTATTTAAATAAAAAGGTATTAAATCTATTATTACGGTAATTATTAACACACATTTTTTTAAAAAAAATTAGATTCAAAAAAATCAATTGCTTCTTGTAATTTCAATCTTATGAAAATATTAAAATTTGTATTTGCCTTTTTGATGCTGTCTTACACAGCAAAAGCGCAACCTACTCAAAAACCTCCATTGCATGGAAAAAATTGGATGGCCATTACTGGTAAACCACTCGCTGCAACGGCTGGTTCTATTATTTTTAACAAAGGTGGAAACGCTGTAGATGCTGCCTGTGCCATGTTAGCAGCCACTTGTACGATGTGGGATGTGTTAAGTTGGGGAGGTGAAACACAGGCGTTAATTTACAATCCAAAAACAAAACAAGTTATTGCCATATCCGCCATGGGCGTGGCTCCTACGGGTGCAACACCAGAATTTTTCAAAAATAAAGGGATGAATTATCCCCCCGAATTTGGTCCATTAGCAGCAACAACACCAGGTACACCAGGTGGAATTTGTTTTATGCTTGCTGAGTATGGAACCATGCGTTTGGAAGAAGTATTAAAACCAGCGATGCAACTTGCTGCTGGTTATCCAATTGATGCACAAACAGCAAATAGTATTGAACGTGGTAAACAAAGAATTAAAGATTGGCCTTACAGTAAAAAAGTTTTATTACCACACTTAGGTGAAAAAAGAGAAGCACCTGAAGCGGGAGAAATTTTTATTCAAAAAGATTTACTAGCCACTTTACAAAAATTAGTAGACGCAGAAAAACAAGCACTTAAAAAAGGTAAATCTAGAAAGGAAGCGATTTATGCTGCTTACGACCGTTTTTACAAAGGTGATATTGCAGAGGAATTTGTAAGAGGTGCACAAGAACAAGGTGGACTTATTACCCTTAAAGATTTAGCCAATTGGAAACCTATAGTTGAAACACCTTTACAAATTAATTATAAAGGCATTGACGTTTATAAGCTACAGTCATGGACACAAGGACCTAGTATGTTACAGGCTTTAAATATTTTAGAAAATTATGACTTAAAATCAATGGGTTATAATTCACCAAAATATATACATACAGTGTATCAGGCTATGAATTTAAGTTTTGCAGACCGCGATTTTTACTATGGCGATCCTTTATTTTCTAAACATATACCTATAAAAGGCTTACTCAGTAAGGATTACGCTAAAAAAAGAGCTTCAGAAATACCAGCTGGCTTTAATAATTCAAATACAGCACCTGGAGATCCTTATCCTTTTGAAGGAAAAGAAAACCCCTATTTAAGTTTATTACAACAAAGAGCGGCGCTGTATAGTAACGATACATCTACCAGAAAAACAGGGGTAATACCAAGTCATGACGGCTCGGAAATAGCTAAAAACGAGGATCTAAACCATGAATTATACATGGACCGTTTATGGAGAGGCACTACTTCGGTAGAAGCAGCAGATACCAGCGGATGGGTTGTTTCAATCACTCCAAGTGGCGGTTGGATACCTGCTTGTATTGCTGGAAACACAGGTGTAGGAATGAGTCAACGTATGCAATCTTTTGTTTTAGATTCTATTCAAAATCCATTTAATGTAGTGGCACCTGGAAAAAGACCACGCGTTACATTAACACCAAGTCTTGCTTTAAAAGATGGAAAACCATTTTTATCTTTTGCGGTGCAGGGTGGTGATACGCAGGATCAAAATTTATTACAGTTTTTTTTAAACATGGTTGAATTTGGAATGACGGTACAACAAGCGGCAGAAGCAGCAAATATTAATTCCAATCAATTATGGTTATCATTAGGTGGAAATAAAATAGCCGACAGAAAACCAAAACCAGGTAATTTAACACTGAACTCAAATACCCCTGAAAAAGTTAGAACCGAATTAAAAAATATGGGTTACAAACTAAGTTTTGATCCAAGAAGTAGTGGTCCTATCAATGC
>JBEGUD010000006.1:0-4666 GCA_041179065.1 Bacteroidota bacterium
GCTCTTAATCCTTCTTCGTCTAGGCCACTTACATCAATGCCCGTATTTTCTTTAATCGCATCATGAATGCTAATGCGCTTAAAGGGTGCTTTAAAATCAATGGTTTTATCACCAACGGTTACGACAGTTGTACCATGTAACGCCAATGCAATTTTTTCAAATAGCTGCTCGGTGGTTTCCATCATCCAGAAATAATCTTTGTACGCCGTGTACCATTCTAGTACCGTAAATTCTGGATTATGGGTTCTATCCATCCCCTCATTTCTAAAATTTCTACTAAACTCATATACCCAATCAAATCCACCTACAATTAATCTTTTTAAATACAGCTCATTGGCAATACGTAAATAAAAAGGTGTGTCAAGCGCATTGTGGTGCGTTGCAAATGGACGCGCTGCTGCACCACCCGGAATGGCCTGCAACACAGGCGTATCAACCTCTAACGCTCCTTGTGTATTTAGAAACTCACGAATGGTATTGATGAGTTTTGTTCTTTTTACAAACGTATCTTTTACATCCGGATTGATAATTAAATCGGCGTAGCGCTGGCGGTATCTAAATTCTGGATCCGTTACTGCATCAAATACATTACCCTCATCATCACGCTTTACAACTGGTAATGGTTTTAATGATTTTGTGAGTAGTGTTAAGCTATCAGCGTGTATCGAAGTCTCGCCTGTTTTAGTAATAAAGGCATAACCGGTTACACCAATAATATCACCTAAATCTAGTCCGTGCTTTACCACATTGTCCCAAAAACTAAAGTCTTCGCCTGGGCAAATATTGTCTCTTTTTACATAGAGTTGAATAATGCCTTTGGTATCCTGAATTTTTATAAAAAATACCTTGCCTTTGTCGTTGATGCTCATGATACGACCCGCTACGCAAACGGCTGCAAAATCCGCGGCCGTTTCTTCAGTAAAGCCATCTTTAATATCTACCGAGTAGTGTGTTACCGGGTATAGTGCTGCCGGAAATGCATCCACACCTGCGCTTTGCATGGCTTGCAGTTTTTCTCTACGAATTATTTCTTGTTCACTTAAATGTGGCTGACTCATATCTATTAGAATTTAATGGCGTATTCACCAAGCATCATTGCAATTAGTATAATAGCGCGCTGCGAAATTAAGACATGCGGCTCGTTTACCAAAAAGAAGTAAGGGCCTACTCAATTATAGTAATTGATATAGGATTTCTTTCTGACCCATTTCAATCATATCACCAGGCTGCATGTTTGCAATAGAGAGTTTACCAATACTATACCTTATAAGCCGTAAGGTAGGAAACCCAACGGCAGCGGTCATTTTACGAACCTGCCTGTTTTTACCTTCCGTTAAAGACAAATGAATCCAAGGTGCTGGAATTTCTTTTCTAAATCTGATGGGTGGATTTCTGGGTGGGACCACAGGATCTATTTCAAAAATGGCCGCTCTTGCAGGTTTGGTGAGATACGGTTTTCCATCTACTTGAATGGTAACACCAGCCTCTAATTTTTGAATCGCATCGTTGGTAATGGCGCCATCCACTTGTGCATAGTAGGTACGCTGGTGCGCAAAACTAGGATGCAATAATTTATGGTTTAAAGAAGTATCGTTTGTTAAAATAAGTAAGCCTTCACTATCTGCATCAAGCCTGCCAACAGGGTATACATCCTTTGGTACATCAAAGTAATTAGCTAGTGTTTCTTTATTTTCGATGGGCGAAAATTGAGAAGCAACAAGGTATGGTTTGTAAATAATAAAGTACTGATTCATGTATAAAACAAAAGTCTCGCAGAAGCGAGACTTTATATATGGATGGGTTAGTAAGTACAGGGAAATAAATTTCCCTACCACAATATTAAAAATACTTTTAGATGATTCAATATTATTTGTAAACAATTTTATTAACATTTTAGAATCAAATGGGTATACTGCATCAAATCAGCGCGCGTAAAATGAAGTTGAGCACTTAATGCTTATGCGCATGGAGTATTACCTTTACAACAATCAAACGGTTTAGTATGAAGTTTCCAAGTCCAGTTTTAGTGAGTCGTATTGCCGAATTAATTGGTGCTAGCGTTGTAGGTGATGCAGATGCAAACGTGCATGGTATCAATGAAATTCATGTAGTGGAACCTGGAGATTTGGTATTTGTAGACCATCCAAAATATTATGATACCTGCCTTAATAGTGCAGCGAGTTTTATCATCATCAACACCTCAGATGTTACGGTTCCTGAAGGAAAAACAATACTTGTTACGAAGGATCCATTTGAATCTTACCTTACGATTGTTGCTCATTTTAATCCGGTACTTAAAGCGACAGAACCCATAGCAGCAAGTGCTTCCATTGGAGAAGGGACCTATATTATGCCACAGGTTTTTATTGGAAATCATGTACGTATTGGTAAAAATTGCAGGCTCTATCCGGGCGTTTGCATTTTAGATCATACCGTTATTGGAGATGATGTTGTGATTCAAGCAGGAAGTATTATTGGAAGCGATGCATTTTATTATAACACCAAAAAAAATAGAGACCAGTGGTTTAAAAGAATGGAAAGTTGTGGATCGGTGGTGCTTGAAGATGGTGTAGAAATTGGCGCTAACTGTACCATCGATAGAGGCGTTACTGCCATCACTAAAATTTGTGCAGGCACTAAAATAGACAACGGGGTGCACATTGGTCATGATACCATTATTGGAAAAAATTGTTTGCTTGCGGCGCAGGTTGGAATCGCAGGAGGAACTATTTTGGAAGATGGCGTAACCCTATGGGGACAGGTAGGTGTGAATAAAACAATTCGAATTGGAGCCGGCGCCGTGGTGTTAGGACAAGCTGGTGTTACCAACAATTTAGAAGGGGGCAAAACCTATATGGGCTTCCCAGCCACCGAAGCTTCTGCTAAAAGACGCGAACTTGTTTGGATCAAAAGAATCCCTGAACTCTGGAAAAAAGTAATGGACTAAACCTGGTGGGTTATCACTGTAGGTTATATTTTACCTTTAATTCCTCCGCTACTCTAGCAATCGTGTCCTCAAGTGGAGTATACGAAAAATGAGGTAAGGCTTTAAGCAGTTTCGTATTATCAAAATTGACAACAGCCTGTGCCGTTAACGTTGTTTCCTTGGTTAATAAAGGGGAACTCCCCGTAAAAAAGGCCTTTACTGCTTCAAGTCTCCAAACAATGGACGCCAGCAGTGGCGTTACCCTTTTATGCGGGCGCGGCACTTTAAAAGCGTCCGCAATCAAGTTAAATATGGTTCGGTAAGGGGTATTGTGGCCGCTAATAATAAAGCGCTGTGCGCTAATATCACTTTTCATAAGGGCGGTCATGGCATTTGTTACATCTTTTACATCCACAAAGCCACTCGAACCGTTTGTATACCATGGAAAACGGTTATACGCCGATTTAAATATCCCTGAAGACCCACCATTCCAGTCGCCACTTCCTAGTATAATCACCGGGTTTACAATGACAGCGTCAAGTCCTTCACCAATTCCACGCCACACTTCCATTTCTGCTAAATATTTTGTTTTGCCGTATTCGCTATTACTTGTTTCTTCGGACCAGTTCATGGTTTCATTGATCGGACCATCTTCTCTTATTCTACCAAGCGCCGCTACCGAACTTACAAACAATAATTTTTTGATGTTTGCATCGATACAAGCATTTACAACATTTGCAGTTCCTTCTACATTGGTGGCGTGCATGCGTTGTTTTTGCTTTGGATCAAAAGATACAATCGCTGCACAGTGGTATACTTCCTTCACATCCTTGAGCGCTTCTTCTAATACCACAACATCTAAAATATCGCCTTCGATCCACTCAATTTTATCTGCAAATTGTATCGCTGGAATTTGTTTACGGTACAGTGCACGTATTTTCAAATCACTTGCGCCATCATGTGCAGCAAATAAAGTTTCAATCAATGAAGCACCTAATAAACCACTTGCGCCGGTAATAAAAATCATACATAAAATTTAAGATACATTGTTACAAAAATTACAAACGCCACTTACCACCATATCAATTTGTGTAGCATTAAATCCAGTGGGCATTTTTACAGCAGGCACCACTATATGCTCTAAACAAAATGTTTTATTACAATTGTCACAAATAAAATGAACATGGTTATCGTGGTGATGCCCAGCACTACAGCTGTCTTTGCAAAGTGCATATACAACCGCATTGTCTGGCGTTGGGATCGTATGAATAATCCCTTTGTCTACAAAGGTTTGGAGGGTTCTGTAAATGGTAACGCGGTCAAAATCTGCTCCCACATGCAATTCAATATCTGCGTGTGCTAGTGCCGAATTTTCTTGAAAAAAACTTTCTAGAATTTTTTTTCTACTATCGGTAATACTGAGGCCAGTCCGCTTTAATAGATCAATAATTTTTTGTTCCACCTATTATTATTGTGGGTTGTTGGTAAAAACGCCATTAACAAAAGTACCCGAAATACTTTCTGCGAGTAGCTTTTTAATATCTATTTGAAGTTGCTGTAAATCTGTTTGCTTGAGCGCATCATACACTTGTCCGCGCAGTTTTCCTTTACGGTCTACGAGTGCAAAAAACTGGGTATGTATAAATTGATCTTCAATTTTTTCTACATTATTTTTTGGATCATCTAGTAAATAAGAGCTTCTTGCCATTTGGTATAAACTATCTTTTCGGCCCGTTAACA
>JBEGUD010000007.1:0-8819 GCA_041179065.1 Bacteroidota bacterium
GACCTGCAGCTAAACTATCTGGATGTTTATCATCACTGCATAACATCACTTTACTAGTATGCGTATCAATAATTGAATAGAGGGCTTCAAAATTTTTGGCAGCACTTCCTTCTCTAATAATAATGTGCATGCCATAGTCTAATTTTTCTAGCGCTTCATCAATCGTAAAACATTCATGATCGGTACTGATGCCGGTATCAATATATTTTTTGGCCGCCTCGCCTCTTAATCCGGGTGCATGACCATCTACTGGCTTATTGTGTTTTTGTGCCGCTTTTATTTTTGCTATCACTACCGGATCGTTATGTAGTACGCCCGGAAAATTCATCATTTCAGATAAATAATAAATTTCGGGTCTTGAGAGTAATGCATCCACTTCTTTTTCATTCACCTCGGCACCAGCGGTTTCAAAAATAGTAGCAGGCACACAGCTTGGTGCGCCAAAGAAAAATTTAAAGGGGGTTTGTTTTCCGTTTTCAATCATGAACTCCACGCCAGCTACCCCACAAACATTGCCAATTTCGTGTGGGTCGCTAATGGTCCCAACGGTTCCATGGAGTACCGCAAGTCTGGCAAATTCGGAAGGCACGAGCATGCTACTTTCTATATGTACATGACTATCAATAAATCCGGGCATGATATACGGCAGCGCCGGATTAATAGGCTCGCTACTAGCTTCAATAAGCTTAATATGGCCGTCCTCGATCCAAAGGGTTGCCCAGTAGATATGCTTATTGGGGATGTCTACTACATTGCCGGTAACGGAATAGGGTTGGGTGCTACTCATAAGGGCACTAAGGTACAATAGAAGCCCAAGCTTTAACCCGTTGGTCAATTCAATTTTTTGGTAAGCAAAATGAGTAGTAAATTACTCATCCAATTTAAACGTATATGAAAAAACAACATTTTGTAGTAGCGGCTATGTTGCTGCTAGGTATGAGTACCACAACAGCAGTGATTGCCCAAAAATCAACCGCAAAGAAAGCGACTGTTACAAGCCCTGTTGCACCATCTTTAAATCCAGACTCTATTTTATTTTCTAAAGTAAAATATAGATTGGTTGGACCATTTAGAGGTGGTAGAAGTGCAGCTGTTGCTGGTAGTTATATAAATAACAATACTTTTTATTTTGGTGCTACCGGTGGTGGTTTATGGAAAACTACAGACGGCGGTAGTAATTGGAAAAACTTAAGTGATAAAAAAGTTGGCGGCAATATTGGCGCTATAGCAGTAGCCCCTTCCGACGAAAATATAATCTATGTAGGAGAAGGTGAGAATACCATGAGAGGTAATGTGGCAGAGGGTTTGGGCGGTATGTGGCGTTCCAATGATGGCGGAAAAACATTCACTAATATTGGTTTAAAAGAAGGTCGTCATATTATTAGAGTTGTGGTACATCCGCGTGATCCAAACACCGTTTGGGCAGCAGTGGTGGGTCATTTATTTGGACCCAACCCAGAGCGTGGTGTTTATAAAACAACCGATGGTGGTAAAACTTGGAAGCAAACTTTATTTGTAAATAACCAAACGGGTTGTTCCGATTTAGTGATGGAACCAGGCAATCCATCTGTGTTATATGCCGGTATGTGGCGCGTGCAAAGAACACCACATAGCATGGAAAGTGGTGGCGAAGGATCTGGTTTATACAAGAGCACCGATGGTGGTGATACTTGGGTAAATATATCTCAAAACAAAGGCCTTCCTAAAGGTGTTTGGGGTATTGTAGGCGTTGCAGTAGCGCCTTCTAACACCGATAAATTATATGCCATCGTAGAAAATGCAGCTGGCGGTATGTTTGTAAGTAATGACGCTGGTGCCACCTGGACATTAACCAGTAGCGATAATAATATTCGCCAGCGTGCATGGTATTATAGTAAAGTATTTGTGTCGCCTACCAACGAAAATTTAGTGTATGCGCTTAATGTAAATTTTATGCGTAGCAACGATGGTGGCCGAACATTTTCTGGCGTAAACACACAGCATGGTGATCATCACGATTTATGGATTGATCCAAAAAATCCGAGCCGTATGATTGTGGCTGATGATGGTGGTGCGCAAGTAAGTTTTGACGGCGGTAATAATTGGAGTACCGAAAACAACCAACCTACTGCTCAAATTTATAGAGTGAGTACCGATAATTCTTATCCGTACCGCATACTCGGTGCACAACAAGATAATTCTACCATCAGAATAAAAAGTAGAACGTCGGGCGCTGGTATCACCGATAAAGATTGGGAGTCTACAGCTGGTGCCGAGAGTGGATTTGTGGTTGCAGATCCTTTAAACCCAGACGTTGTTTATGGTGGTAATTATGGAGGCTATTTGTCTCGTCTAGATCACCGCACCGGAGAAAATAGAGCCATCAATGTGTGGCCTGATAATCCAATGGGAGCAGGGGCCGACGTATTAAAGTACCGTTTCCAGTGGAACTTCCCTATCTTTTTTAGCCCGCACAATCCTAAAAAATTATACACGGCGGGTAACCATTTATTTGCCACTGAAAATGAAGGAAAATCATGGGATATGATTAGCCCAGATTTAACCACCAACGATAAATCAAAACAAGGTCCTAGTGGTGGTCCAATCACCAAAGACAATACATCGGTAGAATATTATTGTACCATTTTTGCAGCAGCAGAATCGGTACTAGAAAAAGATTTATTGTGGACAGGTAGTGATGATGGATTGATTCATGTAAGTAAAGACGGCGGTAAAAATTGGGAAAATGTTACACCGGCAGAAGCAGGCAAACAAATGATGTGGAACTGCATCGAAACAGATCCATTTAAAAAAGGCACTGCATATTTTGTTGGTACGAAATATAAGCTAGATGATTACACACCGTATATTTTTAAAACAGAAGACTACGGTAAAACTTGGAAAAAAATTACAGCTGGTATCGATCCAATGCATTTTACAAGAGCGCTTCGTGCCGATCATAAGCGCCCAGGTTTATTATATGCAGGCACCGAGTTTGGTATGTATATTTCTTACGATGATGGTGCTAATTGGAAAAAGTTCCAACTTAATTTACCTGAAACACCTATCACCGATTTAACCATCAAAGAAAATGATTTGATTGTGGCTACCCAGGGTAGAGCATTTTGGATCATTGATGATTTAGGTACTATTCAACAACACCAAGCAGCTAACTATGCTAAAAACATCCATGTTTTTGATGCCAACCCGGTTGTAAGATCGGAAGGTGGTGGAAGAAGACGTGGTGGCTTTGGTGGCGGTATGGCAGCTAATATGGGCGCCAATCCTGCACTAGGTTCAGTTATCAACTATTATTTAAAAGGTGTAACCGACAGTAGCAAATTCTCTGTTGCGGTGTTAGACAAGAAAAATAAAGTAATTAGAACCTTTAGCAAAAATGCAAAAGATCCACAAGATAAAATTGAGTTCACAGAAGGCATCAATCAGTTTGAATGGGATATGAACTATCCTGCAGCAGAGCGTCTAGACGGATTGATTTTATGGAATGGTGGTGTGGGAACCGTTAAAGCGGCTCCTGGAAAATACACCGCCCGTTTTGTGTATCAAAAAGATACGGTGCTTGTTCCATTTGTAATTAAGCCCAATCCTAATTATGCAGCAACAGAAGCAGACCTTGATGATCAAACTGCATTTTTATTAAGTGTGCGTGATAAGTTCTCTGAAATTCAAAAAGCAATTAAAGATATTAGAGCGGTGCGTACGCAGGTAAATGAGTTTACTGCAAAACTGGATGGACAAAAAGAATTAAAAGCCTTTGCTGATTCGGTGGTTAAAAAAATAACCGGTATCGAAGAAACATTGTACCAAACAAAAGCAAAGAGTGGTCAAGACGTGCTTAATTATCCAATTCGTTTAAACGATAAAATTGCAGGACTGTTTAATGTGGTAGCGAGTGGTCAAACAGCACCAAGCAAACAAGCTAAAGAAGCATTTGCAGATTTAGCCGCGCAATCTGATGTCGCTTTAAACCGTTTAAAAGCAGTGATGGCTTCTGATCTTAAAGCACTCAATCAAATGATTCACGAAAAAATGGTGCCAGTAATTGGCATCAAATAAATAATTAGCAATTAAATTATTCATCTAACAAATCGGGGCGGCGTGCTTTTGTACGCTGCACCGATTGTTCGTATCTCCAGGCTTCTACTTTTTTAGGATCTCCCTGTAAGAGTACGTCAGGTACTTTATCGCCTCTAAATTCGGAGGGTCTAGTATATACGGGTGGTGCTAATAAATTATCCTGAAAAGAATCTGTTAAGGCCGAGGTTTCGTCATTTAATACCCCTGGTATTAAACGGCCTACTGCATCTACAACTACTGCTGCTGCTAGTTCTCCGCCACTAAGTACATAATCGCCAATAGAAATTTCCTGAGTAACGTACTGTTTTCTAATACGTTCATCAATGCCTTTGTAGTGACCGCAAATAATTAAAATATTGCCTTTTAACGATAGTTGATTGGCGGCACTTTGGTTAAACCTAACACCATCGGGCGTCATAAAAATAATTTCATCGAAAGGGGCAGGAGCTGCTAATTCATCGATGGCGTTTGCAAGTGTTTCGCATACAATCACCATACCTGCACCACCGCCGTATTGATAATCATCTATTTGGCCGTGCTTGTTAATGGCCCACTTGCGTAGGCTATGTACATTAACTTGTAGCAGTCCTTTTTCCTGAGCACGTTTCATAATGCTATGTGCAAAAGGGCCTTCTAATAATTCAGGCAGTACCGATAAAATATCAATTTTTAACATGCTTTATTTTTTATTCCATAAAACCCTCAATATCCCTGCGTTGTTTTTTGGTAGGTCTTCCTATTTTACTCAACCTTTTTCCAGTTTGATACGAAGCTGCTTGGTAGGTAACCTGGTCTAGTTCTTCTGGTGGTGTTTGATCTTCGTAATGTAAAATGGCTTCTGGGTATTGTACTCTTTTTTCTAGAAGCCCCGTTACTTTTACCACCCACCTGCGTGCTTCTGTTTTAACGTCGTACACATCACCAAGGTTTACCACTTTGGCTGCTTTTACATTGTCTCCATTACATTTTACTTTACCCTTACTGCATGCGTCACCAGCCTGGCTTCTTGTTTTAAACAAGCGAATAGCCCAGAGGTATTTATCGATGCGTAACTTTTCTTTACTTGCTGCTTGCATAAAACTGGTGAAAGTATGGAATGGTTTCTATGCCTTTGTAAAAATTGACGATGTCAAATTTTTCGTTGGGGCTATGTAAATTGTCGCTGTCTAGTCCAAAGCCCATAAAAACAATTTTAAGGCCCAGTTCTTTTTCAAACAATGCACAAATAGGTATGCTACCACCACCTCTTACAGGAATAGGTTCTTTACCAAATGTTGCTGTAATAGCACTAGCAGCTGCTTGGTATTCTTTAGAATGTATCGGCGTCATATAAGGCTCGCCACCATGGTGTTCAGCTGCTTTAACCGTTACACCAGCTGGAGCAATAGAAGTAAAGTAGTTGATAATTTTTTCAGTAATTTTTTGTGACGATTGATTGGGAACCAGTCTACAAGAAATTTTTGCAAATGCCTTAGAAGGAAGTACGGTTTTAGCGCCTTCTCCGGTATAGCCACCCCAAATACCATTTACTTCAAGGGTAGGTCTAATGCCAGTTCTTTCATTACTGCTGTAGCCTTTTTCACCCCATAGTTCTGTTACGCCTAAATCTTTAGCATATTCACTCGCATCAAAAGGCGCTTCCGCCATTTTAGCTCTTTCTATGTCTGAAGATTCAACAACGTCGTCATAAAAACCAGGAATGGTAATATGGTTGTTTTCGTCGTGGCAGGATGCAATCATTTTAGAAAGCATGGTAATAGGGTTTGCTACCGCACCACCATATACACCACTATGTAAATCTCTGTTAGGTCCTGTTACTTCTACCTCAATGTAACTTAATCCGCGCACACCAATATCAATAGATGGATTTTCCATGCTTAACATAGATGTATCACTTATTAAAATAACGTTTGCATCAAGTAATGCTTTATTGGCTTTTACAAAAGTGGCTAAATTAGGACTACCTACTTCTTCTTCACCTTCTATTAAAAATTTAATATTGGTGGTAAGCGTTCCCGTTTGCACCATGGTTTCAAGGGCTTTTACGTGCATGTAAAATTGTCCTTTATCATCGGCAGAACCACGCGCATAAATTTTACCGTCTTTGATAACGGGGTCAAAAGGCCCGCTGTTCCATAGTTCTAGTGGATCGGCGGGTTGCACATCATAATGTCCGTAAACAAGCACGGTAGGAAGTGCAGGGTCAATTATTTTTTCGGCGTACACAATCGGGTGCCCCTCTGTTGGATAAATCGTTGCTGTAGTAGCGCCTGCGTCTAATAAACTTTTTTTAACAGCTTCCGCGCAGGTAAGCATGTCATCTTTATTTTCAGTTCTAGCACTTACACTAGGTATGCGTAGTAATGCTAATAATTCTTCTAAAAAACGGTCTTTGTTTTTTTCTTGATAATCTTTCCAAACTTGCATATGATGTATTTTCTATGTTTCTAATTGATGTTTTTTATTGGATAGTATATTTTCGAGGGTCCAAGTTAGTTTCTTTTCAAATGTGGCCTGTCTTTCGGGGCAATTTTTATTACAAATACCACAGCTGATGGCTAAACAACCGTCGGTGTGCACAAAAAGTTCGATGGTGTCGCCAAAATGTGATTTAATCAAATCTGATAAACTATCTATTTCGCGGTGCGCTTCATGTACATTTAAAAACCAAGGCACGGTTAAGTGACAATCGATGTGTAGTAAGCTACCGTATTTAATCACGCGTAAATTATGTAGATCAATCCAGTTCTCTACTTTGTTTTTATTGAGTACCGCAATAAAATTATTTAATAAATCTAGGTCGGCTTCATCCATAATACCGGCAAATGAAGACCTTAGTATTTTGTAGCCGTTGTAAATAATAAGTAGGCTCATGCCCAGCGCAATAATTTTATCTATCCAGTATACTTTCCATAAAAGCATAGCCCCAATGCCCGCAACAATGGCAAGGGTAGAGTAGGTGTCTATTTGCAAATGTTTACCACTTGCCTGAAGTGCTAAGGATTTATTTTTTTGACCAATTTTAATACAAAGACTGCCAGCAATAAAATTGATGAGCGCGGTTGCTCCAACAAGCCAAATGCCCGTATCGAGTGCTTGTAGTGGTTCGGCGCTAAAAAAATGGGTGAGTGTTTCATAAATAATTAAAACACCTGCAGCTACAATTAAAGTTCCCTCTGCTGCTGCCGAAATAAGTTCGGCTTTGCCATGTCCGTATGGATGATCTACATCTTTAGGTTTAGCAGCAACATACAAGCTATAAAGGCCAATAAATCCGGCTACTACATTTACAATACTTTCTAGTGCATCTGTTAATACCGAAAGTGAATGTGTAACAAAGTAGGCCACTGTTTTTACAGCTAGCAGAACCACGCCTAGGCTTGTAATTACAATTTGTACTTTAAAATTTTCTTTGGCTAATTTCACAGCTGCGTTTTTTAAAACCTATTTAAATGCGCTCTAGGGTGTAATGAATGGGACATGTTTTTGCGAGCATCGCAGATACACCACAATATTTTTCGTGGCTTAAACTCACGGCTCTTTTAAATTGATCTAACTGTGCTTCATCTACGTCGGCTTTATAGACCATATGAATCACCGAAAATACTTTTGGAATGGTGTCGGTTTGTTCGGCAGTAGCTTCGATACTTAATTTTGTAAAAGGCACTTTCATTTTATTAAGTATTTCAACAACATCGATGCCGCTACAGCCACAAAGTGATGCTAACATTAATTTTTTAGGGTTCATGCCTGAACCTAAACTTCCATTTTCGATGGTGGTGTCTAATCTTATGGTTTGTCCTGTATCCGAAGTGGCATCAAATGCCAAATGACTCACCCAATTTGTTGTTACTTTCATAGTATTTAATTTATAGTATGGCTTTTTCGTATCTGGCTGCTACAAAATCCCAGTTAACCAGGTTAAACCATGCGGTAATATAATCGGCTCTTTTGTTTTGATATTTTAAATAGTAAGCGTGTTCCCAAACGTCGATACCAAGTAATGGGAAGCCTTTAAACGTACTCACATCCATGAGTGGATTATCTTGGTTGGTAGTAGAACCAATGGCTAATTTTTTATCAGTGCCAACAACAAGCCATGCCCAACCACTGCCAAATCTATTTTTTGCTGCGTCTGCAAACTGCGTTTTAAATGCATCCAATGAACCGTAGCTATTATTAATAGCAGTGGCCAGTGCACCCGTAGGAACTCCTGCTGGTGCCGGTTTCATGCACTGCCAAAAAAGTTCGTGGTTATAATGACCACCTGCATTATTGCGCATTTTAGCAGAATAGCTACTTATTTTTTGTAAAACAGTTTCTAGGTTGCTATTGGTGTTTACATTTTCGGCAGCAGCTGCGTCTTGTACATTTTTTGCATAAGTGGCAGCGTGTTTGCTATAATGAATTTCCATGGTAAGTGCATCTATAAAAGGCTCTAGTGCACTATACGCGTAGGGTAAAGGAAGTTGTGTAAAGGATGTGCCAACGAGTGCGGGCGACACTGCCTCAGCTATCATTGGTGCTACTTTATGATTGGAGGCAAGGGCGTTTAACTGACTACCCGTAAATGCAGTTACAACAGCTGCTTTAACAGTGGCACCAATAAAATTTCGTCTAGAATTTTTGTTTGATTCTTGCGCTAACATGGCATTACAATTTAGGTACCTAAAGTTACTTTAAAACTTGCGGGTATAGGCACGAATTTTGGTAAACAACCTGTAGTAATACTCTTGGTTAAA
>JBEGUD010000008.1:0-3035 GCA_041179065.1 Bacteroidota bacterium
ATGGTTGATGAAATCTATAAAGCCAGTACTGTTAAATTAGCGCCAGTACCTATGTACGCCTACAGGGACAGTACCATTACCATGTGGCAACACCATTTAATAATAGAAGGGCAGCGGAAAGGCCAAAAAGGGCTAATTGCTGGTATTAAAAAGGATATTGTACTAAGTAATAAGGTAGCTGAAAATGCAAGACCCAACAGAGTGGCTATTTATGGTTGGCATACTTTAGACACAAAGCCTATACAGCCGGTGTATGCAGGTCATGTAAACTGGTATGTCGATTACAGCCATGGCATTAGGCTCATTGCTAAAAAAGTAAAAATCAATGGAGTTTTGGTAGATTATACTTTTTTATTTGGTGAAGGGGGTGAAACAAAGATGCTGCGGTATTAAATTATTTTTCCAAAGGTTTAAAAATATTAGAATAGTTGATTGGCGCAGTGCTGCTATAATTATTATTAATAATCTCGAGTTGTTGTAGATAGAGATCCTTTAATTTTTTAGGCCCTACAATTTTTACATTCCCCATCCATCTAAATATCCAGCCAAATAATTCTCTATTGATTCCGCAGTGCATTTTCATGCGGTAGTTTCCATTCTTTAATACAGTAAATGATTGAGTTGTATGCCAGTTGTAATGGCTTAAAAATTCGCCAGTAATGTTTGAAAATTCTAGTTCTATATCATACACTTCATTGTCAATATTGCCGGTTAAGCCAAATCTCTTTTGTAGTTCTGCTTTTGCAAGGGGAAGTGCTTTTTTATGCGCAAAAGTTTGATTGGTAATATTGTAGGAAATAATTTTTGATAAGTCAATGGTAATAAACATATTTTTCTTTACAATAAATCCTGCTGTGTAATAGGCGCCATTGTGGTATACTAGTAGCAGCGGTTTTAATTTAAACGGGTATGAAATATCTGCTGTTACATTGGTAGCATCTCCGTAAATATTTAGGATCTCAATAATTTTGTTGTTGGCAATGGACCAAATAATGTCTTCCGACATTTGGTTAAATTCGGATGTATATTTTCTTTCAAAAAAGTGTGAATTAAAATTTTGTTCAAGTGGAAGCGTCGAATATTTTGTTTTACTTAAGTGCATTATTTTTTTTGCAACGATATCTCTAAATTTATTGATGGATTCGCCGCGTCCTTCTGTAATATAAGTAGTCATGGAGAGCCTACTTAATTGGTAAGAATTAACATCGTATCCGGTAACAGAAATTGTGGTGTCTGTGTACACAAGCCTGTAGGTTTTTTGATTGTGTTGTCCTGTTGTGACCTGTAGTTTTTGATTCTTTCTCAGATAATTTTTTTCGAGTTGCACCAGGTCGTTGTAGATTTGTCTACTTGCAGTAACATTTCCTTTAGTAGCAAGCTCCTTGCAAATGCCCTGTACTGTTTGTGGTTCAATTTCTAGCAGTTGGTATATAAAATGAAGCCTTTCCAGTTGATTCATAGATTGCAATTTAAATGCAAACGTAATGATTAAATGCTGAATATGTATGCGCTTACATTAGATTTGTAATAGACACCACGTTACAAATCTTACTAATCTGGGGGGAGAAGTTATTGATTTAGAGCGTGGTGTTTTTTTGTGTCCTGCCTTATTGTATTTTCGATACATAAAGTATTACCTATGTTTTTCAAGAAAATATTTACCCTTTTTTTTGTTTCCTTTTTAATTGTAACTGTATCTCATGCACAGTGTAAGATTTACCAGGGTAGGTATGCATCCGGTAGTCCAGTGGCAGTTTTTGAAAATGGAAAAATATACCAGGGCAGGTATGCATCTGGAAGCCCAATTGCAGTGATAGAAGGAAATAAGATTTATAGAGGTAGGTATGCTTCTGGAAGTCCGGTTGGTGTAGTTGAAGGCAATAAAATTTATAAAGGCAGGTACGCGTCAGGAAGTCCGGTTGGTGTTATTGAAGGGAATAAAATTTATCAAGGACGTTATGCTTCTGGCAGCCCTATTGCTGTTACACAAAGTGGTGGAGGTGCTTGTGCATTTGCAGCGGCTGCTTATATGTTGTTGTTGTAAAAGGTTTAAGAGGGTTTGGAATTTTGTTCTTTGTATTTATGAATTAGTCCATAACCTGCGCCAAATAATAATGCTATTAAGGTTAAGAAATAATATGTTTTGGTTTCTTTTGGGAAACTATTGTATTCTATTACAAGGATTACAAAGTTTATTGCGCAAATAATTGCGAATGTTTTTTCTAAAAATAAGCGACTAGTTTTCATGGGGTCGATTTTAATATTTTGGTAATAGGTCTAAGTTAGAATTAAATGCACAGGATATTCCGCATGATATATTAATTGATAAAGAGCCTATGCCAGGTTTTCGAGCAGCTATTCCACCAATATTTGTAACCATTAACATGGTAGCACACTCACTATCCATAAAACAAGCAATATGACAATCGCTGATGCATTCTTGGGTGCATCTCCACCAGCTTCTTAATTCTTCAATTGGTTCAAAGATTTTTTCAGGAGGAGGCATGTCATCAAAAATCTCTTGGTTGATATTTTCAGCTTTCAAAGATTCAAAATTTTCTCGTGATATATATACTTTTCCTTTTTGAATCCTGTAACCTCCAATATAGATGCCTCCGATAGAAAATATTCGACTATAGGTTATTTCTTCTGCGATTTTATCTACTACAATTATAAATTGTAAAACCTTGCGATCTGATCGTACGATAGATATTAATGCTCTTGCTAGGTGTTCGCTCGGTGCGAGACTGGTATGAAAAAATTGTCCCGGACCTGGACTTACTAGTTTAGTGCTTGTGAAATCAATTTGTTTGGCGATTCCTTCATAGTTAATTATCAAAGATTGAGTTTTAGCTACAAATTGGCTAAGGGTTAAGTTGGTAGGTTTTTCAGGTTTTTCACATCCTGTTAGAATAAAAAATGAAAAAAAGAAGAAATTAATAATTTTACTGTTAAGTTGATTTATTTTTTTCATTTGATTAATTTTTAAAGACACGTTTAGTGAAAGCATAACATAAGTTACGCTTAAAGCAATT
>JBEGUD010000009.1:0-10826 GCA_041179065.1 Bacteroidota bacterium
TTTAATATTCTACAAACCGCGTGTATCAATCCAGTAAAGCATTACAAGCTTCCAGTAGGTTTATTAAACCCAGGTGATCCCGCCGATTTTATTTTGGTAAAAGACCTGGTGCATTTTGAAGTAAGTAGCACATATATTAATGGCGAATTAGTGGCGGAACATGGTATTTCAAACATCAAAAGTGTTGCTACAAATGCGATCAATAATTTTAATTGCGAAAAAATTGAACCTACTGCATTAGCCATTCCAGCAAATGAATATCCAAATAAAAACGGCATCATTCCTGTTATTGAAGCACTAGACGGCCAACTCATTACCAACAAATTACTACTTACCGGCACTTTACAAAATGGCAACTGGGTAACGGATACCACAAATGATATTTTAAAAATAGTAGTGGTCAATAGATACCACCCAGCGCCTATTGCAAAGGCGTTTATTAAAAATTTTGGTTTAACGCATGGCGCCATTGCATCGAGTGTAGCACATGATAGCCATAACATTGTTGCGGTGGGTGTAAATGATGAAAGTATTGCAGCTGCCATTAATTTGGTGATTGAAGCGGGTGGTGGTGTGAGTGTAGTGAATGACGGAAATAATAATGCAACAAATTTAGTTTTACCATTACCTGTGGCAGGACTTATGAGCGCCGCCGATGGCTTTGAAGTTGCAAGCACTTACACTGCAATTGATCTAGCAGCAAAAGCCCTAGGATCCAAGCTAGAAGCCCCTTTTATGACTCTTAGTTTTATGGCATTACTGGTAATACCACATTTAAAACTCAGTGACAAGGGACTATTTAATGGTGACGATTTTAATTTTGACATATTTTAAGCTTTCAAATACCTTTGAACCATGGTAGTAAATTTAAGTGCAGCACATAGTTTAGTAAGCAATTGGATTGCTGAATTAAGAGATATCAACGTTCAAAACGACCGCATGCGTTTTAGAAGAAACTTAGAACGTATTGGAGAAATTGCTGCCTACGAAATCAGTAAAGAACTACCGTCTATAGTAGTAGAAACAAAAACACCACTTGGTATTCACAAAAGTAAAGTGCTTGCACAACAGCCGGTGCTTGCCACCATTTTAAGAGCTGGCCTTCCCATGCACAATGGCCTACTCAATTATTTTGATAAAGCAGACAACTCTTTTATTTCGGCATACCGCAAACACCACCCAGATGGTAGTTTTGAAATTTGCTTAGAATACATGAGCTGCCCTTCGCTAGATAACCGCATTATAATTATTGCTGACCCCATGCTTGCAACTGGCGCTTCTATTATTAAAACCATTGAGCATATGAAAAGTGAAGGCACACCTGCTGCTTTTCATGTAGTGGTAGCAATCGCAAGCACTGTTGGTATTGCAGCCATCGAAAAAGCTTGTGGTACAAATGTTAAAATTTGGTGCGGCGATATTGATGATGAGCTTACCGCAAAGGGATATATTGTTCCAGGGCTAGGTGACGCCGGCGATTTAGCATTTGGCACCAAAAGCCAGGCTTAAGAACTAATTGTTTACGCTAACTTGCATACACATTGCAGTACGTAAAATTCATATTAATTAGTAGTTGTCTATTTTTTGCACTTGCCACAGCAAGTGCACAGGATCCTCATTTTTCGCAATTTTTTGCATCACCACTTACCATCAACCCAGCATTCACTGGAAAATTTGATGGGAATTATAGAATTGCATCCAACCACCGTAACCAGTGGCCAACCATAAACAACGCATTTATAACCACTACAGGTTCATTTGACACCAAACTCATGCAAAAAAGTTTGAACGAAAATGATAGCTGGGGCATTGGCTTTACAGGTTATTCCGATAGTCATGCAAATGGCGCCTTAAAATTTAATTATGCTAGTTTTTCTACCGCATACCACAAAGGCGTTGACGAAGACAACAATACACAAATTGGTTTTGGCTTTCAAATAACGCAGGCTAATATGCTCGTAAATACCAATCAAATAAAATTTGAAGACCAATTAACAAACGCTGGCTTTACAGGTATCACCACCGAATTATTTAGCGCTCCTTCACTTACTTCAAATTATACCACAGTTAATGCGGGGCTCTTACTCAACGGAACCGTAGGTGAACAAAATAATTATTACATCGGGCTAAGTATGTACCATGCTAACAGACCTAAACAATCATTTTTAGGCGCCAATTATAGTGTGAGTCCACGTTTTACAGTGCATGGCGGTGGCTACTTTTATATTGGAACCAATGCTACCCTGCATGTAAGTGCCATGCACCAAACGCAAGGTGGTACGCAGGAAACCATGATGGGTGGCGCACTACAAATAAGTAGTGACCCCGAAAATAACCGGGCACCTAGTATTTATTTTGGTAGCTGGATGCGTTTAAAAGACGCCATCATCCCATATGTTGGGATCGAATTCAACGATTTTAGAATTGGTGCTACCTATGATATCAACAATAGTTTATTAAAAACGGCATCACAAAAAATGGGCGGTATCGAATTTTCACTCATCTATACCAGAAGACCCCGCACAGATAAACCTATTATTTGTCCAAAGTTTTAAGTGCAGATGGTTAACTTTACAACAAACAATCTCTATTGCTTAAAGACCTTATCATAGCATTTGTTTCCTACATCAAAGCCCATCAGTTTATTGTAAAACATAAACTCTGGAAATGGATTTTCATTCCAGGAATTATTTATACCGTACTGTTTTTTGTAGTGATTAATTTATTTAGCAGTACCGCTAGTGATTTTATTGTTTGGATGACCTTAAAATCAGGTCTTAAAGTATGGATGGATAGCCTTACCAATAGTTTTGCCGGATTTTTATTTGTGGTGGGCAGTACCCTAGTTTGGTTTATGATTTTACTTTTTTACTTCGCGCTGTTCAAATATCTATTTTTAATTGTGGGCGCTCCACTATTTGCTTATTTATCCGAAAAAACAGCTGCCATTATAGAAGGAAAAGAATATCCATTTGTATTTAAAGACTTTATTAAGCAGGCCATAAGAGGCATGTATATAGCGGTTAGAAACAGTTTATGGCAAACCGTATACCTACTTACCATTTTAATTATTTGCCTCATACCAGTTGTAGGATGGTTCACGCCTTTTATGGCACTTCTTATTGAATGTTATTACTTAGGTTTTTCGATGCTCGATTATAGTATGGAAAGAAAAAATAAAACAGCACAAGAGAGTATCTTTTTTATTGGCAGTAATAAAGGCCTTGCTATTGGCAATGGGATTATATTTTATATGCTTCATTTTATTCCAGTTATTGGTTGGCTATTTGCGCCCTGTTATGCTGTTATTGCTGCTACCCTTAGCTTGGACCCTAAAAAACAAATTGACTAATGGCCGCAGGAAAAGTTATTTTAATACCTACCGTTTTACATGAAGAAGCAGACAATACAATTCCGCCGTATGTAATTGAGCAAGCTAAATTGTGTGATGCCTATTTTGTAGAAAATGAAAAAACAGCACGCAGGTATTTAAAAAAATATTGGCGTGAAATGGTCATTGATAACTATACTTGGCGGGCGATACATAAAGCCGAACATGATGTAGTTTCAGAATTTTTACAATTACTTTCTCAAGGAAAAAATATTGGCATTATAAGTGAAGCAGGATGCCCTGGTGTAGCGGATCCTGGACAAATACTGGTAGCTGCAGCACAGGAAAAAGGATTTGAAGTTTGCCCCTTGGTAGGACCCAATTCTATTTTACTGGCACTCATGGCCAGTGGTATGAATGGACAAAGTTTTAGTTTTCATGGCTACCTCCCTATCGATAGTTTAGAAAAGAAAAAAACCATTGCACAACTAGAACAAGATTCACTTAAAAAAAATACGGCTCAAATTTTTATTGAAACGCCATACCGCAATAATCAACTCATTAAAGATTTGTTACAATTTTGCCATCCGCAAACAAAACTTTGTATTGCCGTAGACATTACCGCACCTACGGAGTGGATCAAAACCAAAACCGTTGCGCAGTGGAAAAAAGAAACGGTAGACATTCATAAACGCCTCGCTATATTTTTAATACAAGCTTAGGCGCGCGTTTTGCAACAGCCTATATTAAAAACCATAAGTATCAACGAGGTAAATAAGGCCAGCAATATTTACCGCCCCTAAAAGCAACTCACGCTTGTTTACATTTTCAAATACATCGGAACGTGCATGGTGTATATCAAAATAACGCTGTGGATCCGGCATAAAACCACAAAGTGGCACTTGCAATTGCCTATTGAGTGGGCTAATATCTGAACCACCACCAATATCATCCATACTTGTGGTACCATAAGGTTTTAATAGGGGTATCCAGCGTTTTGCTGCGTCCACTTTTTCAGGTGAAGCGGTAAAACTAAAGCCCCTAGGTGTAAATCCACCTTCATCACTTTCTAAAGCAAAAATGTGTTTTTCTTTTTTATCTTTTGCAGCTGCTGCATAGGCACTACCTCCTCTTAATCCATTTTCTTCATTGGCAAATAAAACAAAACGAATAGTGCGCTTTGGCTGGAAACCAACTGCTAAAAATGCGCGCATCACTTCCATGGTATGCACCACGCCAGCACCATCATCATGCGCACCTTCATTTACATCCCAACTGTCTAGGTGGCCGCCAATGGTAATAATTTCGTCCGGAAATTGAGATCCTTTTATTTCAGCAATAATATTATGACCTGTTGTGTCTGGTAAAAAATGACCGTGCGTAGCCATACTCACTTTTACCGTACTCGATTGTTTCGCAAGCGACCATAAATAATCCGCGTCGCGAGGACCAACAGCTTGTGCAGGAATTTTTGGGAAAGAATCGTTATACGACATACCACCCGTGTGCGGATCATTGGCCGTAGAACTGGTTAGTGAACGAATAATACAACCAACCGCGCCATACTTTGCAGCTTGGCTAGGTCCACTTCTTCTATAGATGCCAGCCTTACCATAGGCTTCAAATGTTTTTACAATGGTGGCATCAAAACTATTATTGAAATATACAATCTTACCTCTTACTTCATCTTGCGTTTTTCTAACTCTTCAAAATTTTGAACTGCAAGTAATGTCGCTTCTACTTTTTTCCCATCACCTAATGAATTGCCAAGTGCCAATACATCTAATGCACGTACTTGTTTTTTACCATCAATACTTGTGATGTTAGCAAAGTCACCACTGCCACGCACCCATCTTGGCACCTGACATGCTTGTTTACTAACTGCTGGTGCACCAAGTTGCTGTAAGGTTTTTTCACCCCAAGCTTCTGCCTTATACATAGCTGGAGAACCAGCAATTCTACCCCCTACTTTTTTGGTTAACTCATATAATAAGTCGTAAGCCTTACCATTTGTTAAGATTTCATCAGATAATTTTTTAATAAATACGGCGTCTGCGTTAGACGGCTCAGTAGCCTGACTTAAACCAAAAAAAGGCACTAATAAAAGCAAGGTGATGATCTTTTTCATAGGCCTCAAGTTAAGAATTTCTAGGAATCTTAACCCTCAAGTAGCCATTAAATAAACAGAATGCCAAAATAATTGTTACTTGCATAGGAAATGGTCAATTTTAGAGCCCATTGATTGTATTATGCGTATAGGGATTGTTTGTTACCCCACTTTTGGTGGAAGCGGTGTTTTGGCCACCGAACTTGGAAAGGCCCTCGCCGATAAAGGACATCAGGTACATTTTATTACCTACCAACAACCCGTTAGGCTCAATGAGTTTAATGCCAATATTTTTTACCATGAAGTAAGGGTACCTACTTACCCTCTTTTTGATTACCCTCCCTATGAGGTGGCACTTGCCTCTGCGATGGTGGATGTGATTATCAATCATGACCTAGATTTATTACACGTGCACTACGCCATACCGCATGCATCTGCTGCTTATATGGCCAAGCAAATAGTAAAGCAAAAGATCAATAGAAATATCCCGGTTATTACAACCCTACATGGCACCGATATTACACTGGTGGGTAGAGATAAAACCTACGAACCCGTGGTTACTTTTTCTATCAATGAAAGTGATGCAATTACAGCGGTATCCAATAATTTAAGAGACATTACGTACCAAACTTTTAAGATCACCAAAAAAATTGAAGTGATTTATAATTTTGTGGATGTTGCCCGTTTTGATAAAAAACCTAGTGAGGCATTTAAAAAAGTAATTGCACCCAACAACGAAAAAATAATCACCCACGCTTCCAACTTTAGAAAAGTCAAAAGAGTGGACGACGTGGTTCATATTTTTGCGAACATTATCAAGGAAGTGCCGGCCAAATTATTAATGGTAGGTGATGGACCTGAAAGGCACGCTACAGAAGAGTTAGCGCGAAATTTAGGCATCGAAGAGCATGTTCGTTTTTTGGGCAAGCAAGAACAAATTGAAGATATTTTAGCCGTAACGGATGTGTTTTTACTCCCTTCCGAATATGAGAGTTTTGGTTTAGCAGCACTTGAAGCGATGGCCGCGCGCGCCGTTGTTATTAGTTCCGATGCGGGAGGCTTGCATGAAATTAATATTCAGGGAGAAACCGGTTATATGGCGCCCGTGGGAGATATTAATGCGATGAGTGGATATGCTGTTACGCTATTATCCGACGAAAATAAACTCATGCAAATGAAACAGGCCGCTTATGAGCAGGCCTGTTTATTTGATATCAGTAAAATTATTCCGGAGTACGAAAAACTATACAGCCGTTTTTGCAGAATGTAATACGCTTACATTTCCTTAGCCGTAAACTCCATTAAGGTTTTTATATAATCTGGCGATAAATTAAATTCAAGTCCTGCCGCTTTATATAATTCAGGTAATGTTTTTGTACCCCCTAACGATAATGCGTTGATATAATTTTGAAGTGCTTGTTTTGGATTTTGTTGGTACTGCATCCAAAGCCCAATGGCGCCTAATTGCGCAATACCATATTCGATATAATAAAAAGGCACTTCAAATAGGTGTAACTGGCGCTGCCAGCCTATTTCACGGTAGGCATCTAGCCCCGTATAGTCAATACTATTAGTAGAAAATTCTTTTAAAATAGCCGTCCATGTTGCTGTCCTTTCTGCTACAGTATGCGCAGGATTTTCATATACCCAGTGCTGAAACTTATCAATAATAGCAATCCAAGGGAAAATGGTAATGGTTCTTTCTAATTGATGTTCGCGCGCACGTTTTAAATCTGCGTCGTTATCAAAAAATGCCTGCCAGTGATTCATAGAAAATAATTCCATGGCCATACTTGCTACTTCTGCAATTTCCATGGGGTATTCTTTAAATGCACTGAGCTCTAAATGATGCGCTAAAAAAGAATGCACGGCATGTCCGCCTTCGTGTACCATGGTTGTTACATCACTCATTTGAGAAGCGGCATTCATAAAAATAAATGGTGCGCCAGATTCTGCTAATGGACAGTTGTATCCGCCCGGTGCTTTTCCTTTTCTACTCTCTAAATCAAAATGTTTGAGCTCATTCATTTTACGAAGACATGCTGCAAAAAACGGATCTAATTGCTCAAAACAGGTTACCGTTTTTTCATATAAATCTTGCCCACTTGTAAATGGCTTAAGCGGTAAAACCCCTGCTGGCTCTGCTTCTGTATCCCATGGCTTTAAAACATCAAGTCCTAATTTTTCTTTTTTACGCGCATAAATTTTTTCGATCAGTGGTAGCACGTGTAATTTTACCGCTTCATGAAATTGAAAACAATCTTCTTTGGTATAATCAAACCTGCCAAGTTCTACAAACTTATAATCTCTATAATTTGCAAACCCTGCATTCACTGCTACCTGGTGTCTTTTTTGAATAAGCGAACTATATAAATCATGCATCGCATCTTTATCGATGAGCCTTCTATCCTGAATTTTTTTATACACCGATTCTCTTACCGAGCGGTCTTCATTTTCTAAAAATTTAGCTGCTTGTTGCAGTGTATATTCTTTTCCTTCAACTTCAACTGTCATTTTTCCAGCAATGGTTCCATATTGCTGCTGCATCACACTTAACTCGGCTTGCAGTGGAATATTGGCTTCTCTAAATAATTCAATGTTCTTTTTTACACTTCTGATATAGGTATAGTATGTGTCTTTATCTAGTTCGGCAGTATAAGGGCAATCAATAAATTTTTTATTGAGTTGATCCGCAAAGGGCTGCATTTTGGGCTGAATTTCGAGGCAAAAATAATTGAACGCTTCTTCAAGTGCCGGATTGGTGGTATCGCAGGTCATTTTAATTTGTCTCCAACAAGCATCTTCACTAATTACCGCTTCCACCTCACTCATATCTTTAAGCCACTGCTCTAAATCTTGGATAGAAGCAATAGGCCTGTCCACGAGTTCCTTAAAAAAAGGCTCAAGACTTTCCCAATTGGTAAGCAAAAAGCCAGCAGGCATATAGGTACGTGGTATTTTTTGGATATCGGCGGTTAAAGTCATAATAACTAAGTTTGAGGCACAAAAGTAGCCTCTAAATTGCTTCTAAAATGGTAAAAGTTTGCAAAGCTGCCCCGCTTTGTCCTATTTTTGTCGACCCGTAAAAAACAGGACCCCTTGGCTAATATTATACATGTACTGCCCGATAACATCGCAAACCAGATAGCTGCTGGTGAGGTGATTCAACGTCCAGCCAGTGCCGTTAAGGAACTATTAGAAAACGCAGTAGACGCGGGGGCTACTTCTATTCAACTGATTGTTTCGGATGCGGGCAAAGCGCTGATACAAGTAATAGATAATGGAAAAGGAATGAGTGAGGCGGATGCGGCCCTGGCTTTTCAGCGCCATGCCACCAGTAAAATAAAAGCCATTGAAGATTTATTTGCCATCAAAACCATGGGGTTTAGAGGTGAAGCCTTGGCGTCCATTGCAGCTGTTGCCCAGGTAACCATCAAAACAAAAAGAGCCGAAGACGAATTAGGAACAAGTGTAGATATAGAAAATAGTGCCGTTCAAAAACAGGAAGCTTGTAGTTGTCCGGTGGGTACTAATATTTCCATGAAAAATTTATTTTTTAATGTGCCCGCGCGCCGCAACTTTTTAAAAAGCAATGCCGCCGAACTCAAGCATATTATCGATGAATTTATAAGAGTGGCCATGGCCTACCCCGACCGCTTGTTTACATTAACAAGTAATGGTCAAGAAGTTTTTCATTTAGCGCCCGGTAATATCAAACAGCGCATTGTTCAAATTTTAGGAAACACCTACACATCAAAACTCGTAAGTGTTACAGAACACACCGACTATATGAATATCTATGGTTTTATTGGCAAGCCCGAAACGGCGCGTAAAACCAGGGGTGATCAGTATTTTTTTGTAAACAACCGCTTTATTAAAAGTGCTTATTTAAACCACGCCGTTAACGCTGCCTACGCCGATTTAATTCCTAAAGATTCTTTTCCGGGTTATGTATTATTTATTGACCTAGATCCTTCTCAAGTTGATATTAATGTACACCCTACCAAGCAGGAAATTAAATTTGAGGATGAAAAAATCATGTATGCATTTGTGGGCGCCGCTGTTAAACACGCATTAGCTCAATTTAGCGTAGCGCCTTCACTAGATTTTAGTTTAAACGCCGATATTCAAAGTTTAGATGCCGTAAACAAACCATTTACTTCTGAAAAAAAGGAAGCAACCGCTTCAAGCTCTTTGTACCAAACGTTTACACAAAAGCACCAAGCGCATTTTATTGAAAGAGAAAACAAAGGAAATTTAGGGCATTGGAAAGATTTTTATGAAATGCCGTCTAAAGGCGAAACCCTTGCGCCCAAAAAACCCAGTCTAGAAATTTTAGCAGATACGCCGTTTATACAAATACACAAAACCTATATCATTGCATCCACCAATAGTGGGTTTGTGCTGATACATCAGCAACTGGCGCATGAGAGAGTGGTGTACGATAAGCTCGTTATTGCTGCTCAAGCTGCGCAAGTGCCAACGCAAAAAAGTTTATTTCCAGTAACACTTTCATTAGCGGCTTCTGATACTGCTATTTTAAGCGAACTACTTCCCGATTTACAACAAATAGGCTATCAGGTAGAACCTTTTGGCAACAATAGTTTTGTGATACAAGGCATCCCTGCCGACCTTGAGCCAGGGAATGAAAAAAATGCCATTGAACTACTGATAGAACAGTACAAACATTTTAGTTCGGATATTACTTTTAGCAGACGCGAAAAAATAATTAGATGCATGGCGCGTCAACAAGCTATTAAAACAGGTCAAACACTTGGTCAAAAAGAAATGCAAGCGCTGATAGAATCACTTTTTGCATGTACCACTCCTGGTGTTACACCTGCTGGAAGCCCTACCTACATCGAATACAAAGAAGATTACTTAGATCAACTTTTTGGAAAGTAAGTGCGCAACACCCTGCTCGGGCGCATGTAAATAACTAGTTTTTACTGTACAATACTTGTATAAATTGCTCCACCGCCTTACGAACATTAGATGCAGTAGTAGTATGGTTGTTTACAAGTACCGAAAATATCAGCGTTTTACCTTTTTTGGTAATTAAGTACCCACTTAAAGCCACCTGCCCACTTAGCGTACCCGTTTTAGCAAAAATTTTACCATTTAAATTTTTATAATTGCTACTTAAAGTGCCGGCTACTTCACCACCTGTTGGAAAAATGTTTTGTAGCCTTTCAAATGAATAGGCTTTGTACATTTTATGAAGTATGCTCGTGAAATTTTCAGGTGTAAATAAATTATACCTGCTTAATCCACTTCCATCTACCCAGGTTGGCTTTTGTGCTAAATCTGACAAATCGTTGGCTAATAAATAAGCAATTGTTTTTTTATCATCAAAGCTTTGATGTAACCCTTTACCAACCATCAATA
>JBEGUD010000010.1:0-3991 GCA_041179065.1 Bacteroidota bacterium
CTTTATTTACAAAAAGCACTTGAAACAGGCAACCGCTTACAAGATATTTTAACCGATCAGTTTAAAATAAACAAAACGGGTAATCAAATTTTATCGGACGCACTTGCACAAGCAAAAAAAGAAAATATCAATGCTACCATTTACACGCACCCAATTGGATTTCATGGGCACGCTGCTGGACCTGCTATAGGTATGTGGGATATGCAAAGTGGTGTTCCGGGTACGGGTGATGTTCCCATGCATTACAAAACAGCCTATTCTATCGAACTCAATGCAGCTGTAGAAATTAAAGAATGGAAAAAAACCATTCGCATTATGTTAGAGCAGGATGGCTATTTTGATCAATCAGGCTTTAGGTATATTAATGGCAGACAAACCAAGTTGCACCTTGTAGGAAACTAAATTTGTTTGCGCTCATAGATGAGTTGAACGGGGCCTAATAAACCAGCCGGCTTTGTTGCATCTCCTTTTCGGTAGTAATGCCAAATAGAAAATGTTTTCCGGTTGCTGGAAGGCCTTGGCTTATTTTGAATAAACCAATCGGGATATGCTTTTATAGCCCTACCAAATTCTCCTCTATCTGTTCCCCACTCCATATCTTCGGGCTCCTGTTCATCACCAATTAATTTATTAGCCCAATTATTGGTAACAGCAATTTCAACTTTATTACTTCCTGGCTTTACTGCTTTACTAATGTCGAGTTGATAAGGCGGGTACCAAACAACCCCCATATCAATTCCATTTATGGTAACTGAAACAATATCATGAACACTTCCTAGGCTAAGAAGCAACTTTGTACCGCTTTTACCAAATGCAGGAATATCAATAGATGTGCGGTAAGTAGCTGTGCCAGCAAAATAACGAATACGCTTATCGGGGTGTGCACCAAAATTTACAAGTGTGTCTAAACTAATATTAAAAGGTGGCTCTAACTTAGGCGCCATATTAACCTGCCACTTTGCTGTAACCAATTTGCTTTTTATAAAATTAGGCTCCATTACTTTAGCAGTACCATCCGAAAAATAAACAGTATCATCCATTTTTTTAATGGCGTGCTTAACGGAAGTTATTGGCTTTTTGAAAACCACAAAAACGGTTTGAAAATCATTTAAGTGAATATCAACCGTAGTTCTTTCACCTTTTTCTTCCCAAATATTTGCATCAATTTGACTTCCATCTTCTGCTTGCCATAATTCGGGCTGAAGCCCTTTTTGTCTAAATGAAATACGAATATCTTGCTGCTTTTTATGCAAATTGGTAACAAAATACAAATCCCCATCTATCCCTTTTCTATGTAAAATTTTTACAGCTCCTATAGTATCTGCTTTTTCAACGATAAAATCTGGCGCTATAACCTGGTTGCCTGTTTGCAATAACTTTATTTTTTCAAGTAATGCAGGAGCGGCTTTAAGAGAATTTGAAACCCTAATAGCACTATATATTCTTCCAGATGGCAATTTAATTTTTCCATCTACAAGGTTTATATGCTGATGCATGAAATCGTATGGATCAATTGCATCTTCTTGTAAATTTTGAGCTTCCCCAACACAAAGCATGTCTGAAACGGGCTCTCCATATTGTAACATTACTTGGGCCCTAGAAAGGTATTGTAAAAAAGCTTTTCCGGGTTCAAACCAAGTTTGATGTCTTCCAAAATGTGTTCCCCACCATCCCATACTCATAGCTGGCTGATACTTATCATCAAAAGGTTGATGTACCCATGTGTGCAGTATTAAACGGTTAACTCCCGTCGCAAAAGCCCATGATGAAGTGGGTTTTAAAAATTCAGGATCTTCTGTGTATTGACTATTCATAGGCCATCCCGTAAAGGCCTCTGCTCCAATGATTTTTTTACCTGTCGCATGTGCAGCCGCAGGAATTTGAATATTAATACCAGGTAAGTGTGTCCAAAATTCACCCATGGGAAGATCTGCCACTGCTGTACCTCTTAAAATACTAAAAGGCCCAGTATAAGGTTCAAACTGCAAAGTCAATCCTGCATCTTGCACCATGCGCTTACCCACTTTCCATCCATTGTCTATAAACAGCTGATCTACTACTTCATTAAAATCTTGGGTAAAATTGTCTGTTTCATTTTTACTATTAATAATGGGGCCTAGACCATTTTTATCGCGGTCAAAAGTTAATAACCAGGCTAATGGATCATACCCTTTACGGTTTTTAAATTCTTGTCTAAATGTAGGCGTCCAATTTTGCATGTCCGCTTCATAACTATCTATTAAAATATGCTTGAATGATTTACCAATATAATTACCAACATGTTTTTTTAATGGCTCTAAAACCTGATTCCAATGAAATTCGTTATGTTCCACACTCATTTTGTCTACCTCTAAAGACTTGCCAATTATATCATCTGGAAGCGGGTGTGGGTTTGCCATCGTAGGAGCATGACCCATTCTGTAAATTATCCAATTACCATGCGGCGCCTGCCAACTTAATTTTCCATTTGGCTGCATAAAAGCACTGATATCAATAACATCTTTTTGATTCGTAATAGTACCAACAGGCATTGCTAAAACGGCAATGTCTTTATAAAATGTAGCTTTTGTTTTGGGCGAACCCCAACCTTCAAAAATGGGCGGCACCCCTTGTTCTAATTCCAATTCAATTTTATTGCCACCAGCCACTTCTACCTTTGTCCAAACTAGACGCTGCATTGCTTTTTCTTCGGTAACCCATGGTCCGCCTGTTGTAGAATAACCAGCTGTATTGTGTAACCCAATTTCAAGTCCTAAGCGTTGTGCTTCGGCAGCAGCATGTTTAATAGCATCCCAATAAGCTTCACTCCGATACGTTTGCGTAGGATATGGGTTGTTTAATGTTGGGACATGCGATTCCTGCACCGCAGATGCAATATTAAATATAGTAGCACCGCCAATACCCATCGATTTCATCGCTTCCAAGTCTTTGGTGATACCTGATTTTGAAAAGTTAGATCCCATCCAGTGCCACCACACATAAGGCTTAGCATTTGTTGGCGGATTGATAAAATTTACTTCTAGTGTAGATGGTGTGACACCCTTTTTATAAACTGTGTCTTGCATTTTACAATCAGGTACGCCAAGTACCATAGACTTTACAAAAAGAGGAAGGAGAACTACTACACCTAGCATAAAAATATTTTTAGTTGCCGTAAATAATTAATTATTGAAACCGATTTTTTCTGAAAATCTTAGACGAGCTAAAATATAATAAGAATCCGGAAAGCACCGTTACAAGACCAAAAATCGAAAATGCCCTTAACAATATATTTCCAAAATTATCTCTGCCTTCATAGTCCATGGTATGAAGCATCCATAAAAAATCAAATAAGCGCCACTTGTCATTTCTAAATTTCTGAACAGTGCCAAGTTCCGATGCTACATAAACAGTTGTTTTAGAAGCATGTTCAAAACTTATTGCATAAGCAGGCAATTCACCAGAACGGTATTCGTGATGCGGATGAATACTATCTACTTTTTCTACCTTAACAACTTTGGCATCTTCTGCAAAGTGTCTTTTAGCAACAGCTACCGCTTCATCTTTAGTAAGTGGAGCACGTAAATTACCCGTTTGTGCATCTGCCAAATGATTCATTAATTGAGTATGATTGGTATGTGAACCCATATCATGTAATGCAGATACGCACCTTATTTGATAAAAGGGTTTTCCCAAAATATCTATAAGCTGTATAGATACTAGCGAGTCAATTTTATGATTTTGCTTAATAGCATCAAGTGCCGCAGTTGGGGAAACCAATTGAACATTTGAACTTAATAATGGAACTCTTTTTCGTTGCATGTCACCATGCACTTCATCAATATTATTCCAACTAAAGTAGAGCCCACCAATAGTCCATAGCATAAATTGAATACCAAGTAGGACTCCTAATATTCTATGTGATTTTCTGATGTAGTATTGTTTGCTTTTTGCCATATTTAATTTTTGTTTTTTAAAAAACTACCATCGCTTTAACTACTTTACTATTAGG
>JBEGUD010000011.1:0-21421 GCA_041179065.1 Bacteroidota bacterium
AACCGCTTTGTCAATATTTGAAACATTATTTTTTAAGAACGCCATTTTTTCGCCGTACTGATGCGGTAGGCAATAACCCGTTGTATCCGGGATATTTACAACAGTGGCACCTGCTGCAATAACGGCTTCAACTACACGCGCTAAATATTCATTGTCGGTGCGGCCGGCATCTTCTGCAAAAAATTCTACATCGTCTGTAAAATTGCGCGCCCACTTTACAGCCTGTGTTGCTCTTGCAATAATTTCTTCACGTGTAGCATTGAACTTGGCTTTGATATGAAAATCTGAAGTACCAATACCGGTATGGATACGAGAACGCTTTGCATGCTTTAATGCTTCGCCCGCCACTTCAATATCTTTTTGAACCGCGCGCGTTAAACCACAAACCGTTGCATTTTTTACCAGCTTCGCAATTTCAGACACCGACTCAAAATCGCCGGGACTAGAAATAGGAAATCCTGCCTCTATAATATCAACCCCAAGGGCCTCTAGTTTTAATGCTAAACCCAGTTTTTCTTTGGTATTTAGCTTACAACCAGGCACTTGCTCGCCATCTCGGAGGGTGGTATCAAATATGTATACTTGTTCAGCCATGAATAGACTTTTTCCGAATTTACCATTACTTAATTGGCCAAAAAGTGCAAAATTGGGCTTATTTTACACTGTATAAGAAGCATTAAATGATATTAAGTAACTGATTTTCAATTACTTAATAGATATCTAATTACCATGCCCAACAGGAGTACCGATACCCTATTTCAGCTGATTCAGTCGTTAGAACGCGCCGAAAAGCGTCATTTTAAGCTGTTTATGAAAACCGATGCGGTTAATGGCGACCTTAAAGTGGTACAACTCTTTGATGCCCTCGACAAAATGACCCATTACGACGAAGAAGTCCTACTCCAAAAAAACGATTTCGTCCAAAAAAGCCAGCTCTCGAACCTAAAAGCTAGGCTTTACCAAGAAGTACTTGCCAGCTTACGAGATCTTAAAAAAGACAGCAACATAGATTTGCAATTACACGAACAGTTAGATTTTGCACGTGTACTTTATAACAAAGGTCTTTATTTACAGAGCCTTAAAATATTAGATAAAGTAAAAGAGCTTGCGAAAGCAAACAACCAAGTCACTTATATCTTACAAGTACTTTTTTTAGAAGAGAAAATTGAAGCCCTGCACATTACAAGAAGTATGCAGGACAGAGCCGATTTATTAACCACCGAAGTGGATGAAGTAAATTTGAAATTAACCAGCATTGGAAAATTATCAAACATCTCACTACAACTCTATAGTTGGTACATAAAAAATGGACACGCAAGAAATGAAAATGACAAAGCTGCCATAGATATTTTATTCGATCAGGCATTAATGGATGCGGCAAAAGATTGTGAAGGCTTTTATGAAAAGCTTTACAAATACCAGTGCTACTGCTGGTATGCCTTTATTTTACAAGACTTTTTACTCTATTATAGGTATTGTCAAAAATGGGTTGATTTATTTGAGACAGAACCCAAAATGATTGAAATTGAAACGGCCCATTATATCAAAGGGATGCATAATTTAATGAGTGCCCACTTTGATTTACGCAACTACCATAAATTTAATGACACCATTTGTAGGTTTGAAGCCTTTACACAAACCCCTACGGTACTAGAAAATCAAAACAACAAAATTCAAACATTCGTATACCTGAATCTTTCAAAAATTAATCGCCATTTTATGGAAGGTACTTTTGAAGCAGGTATTGCAAGTATTCCATCCATCGAAGAAAAATTAACGGAGTATGAACTCTATTTAGATAGACACCGTGTACTTGTATTTTATTACAAATTTGCATCCCTATATTTTGGGGCAGGTAATTATAGTATGAGTATCGACTACTTAAATAAAGTCATCGATTTAAAAGGTGATTTAAGAACCGATTTGCGCTGTTATGCCAGACTGCTTCATCTAATAGCACATTACGAACTTGGAAATTTTGAAATTTTAGAACACTTATTAAAATCGGTAACTAGGTTTATGGCCAAAATGGAAAATTTAGGACTTGCCGAAACCGAAATTTTTAGTTTCTTAAAACGTTCTTTTAGATTACAACCAAATGCACTTAAACCTGCCTTTATAAAACTGTTGGAGAACCTTAAAGAAGTTGAAAAAGACAAACTAGCGTCTCGTGCTTTCATGTACCTCGATGTCATTTCTTGGTTAGAAAGTAAAATAGAAGGAAAAGAAGTACAAGATATCATCAGAGATAAATACCTTAGATCCATTAAAGAATAAATTATGCTTAAAAAATTAATGAGCAGCATCCTAGTTCTACAAATATGTTTTGTAGCAGGTGCCCAAATTACCAAAGCGCCACTTGTTAAAGAAGGCGATGGCCCTTACACGCAACTAATTATTAGAGGTGTAACACTTATCAATGGTACCGGCGCACCGCCCTTTGGTCCAGTAGATATTGTGATTGAAAAAAATAGAATTGTAAAAATTCAAAACGTTGGAAGCCCAAGCTTACCCATCAATGCTGCACGCAGACCCGTTTTAGAAGAAGGTGGCAAAGAAATTAATTGCGATGGTATGTATGCGATGCCAGGTCTTATTGATATGCATGGTCATATTGGCGGAAAAGACCAAGGTACACCTGCAGAATATGTTTTTAAATTATGGATGGCACATGGTATCACTACCATTAGAGACCCATCGGCGGGTAACGGCCTTTCGTGGGTGCTAGATCATAAAACAAAATCTTTAGAAAACACCATTACGGCTCCTCGCATATTTGCATACACTGCTTTTGGCCAAGGAAGTAAAACACCAATTACAAATGCAGAAGAAGCCAGAACCTGGGTAAGAGAAAATGCAAAAAATGGCGCCGATGGAATTAAATTTTTTGGCGCACCACCAGAAGTAATGGACGCAGCTATCAGAGAAAATAAAGCATTAGGACTCCGCTCTACCTGTCACCACGCACAAGTAGATGTAGCAAGATGGAATGTTGTTAATTCTGCTAAAGCAGGAATGACGAGCATGGAACACTGGTACGGATTACCAGAAGCTTTATTTGAAGATAAAACCATCCAAAATTTTCCAGCAGATTATAATTACAACAACGAAGAACACCGTTTTGAAGAAGCAGGAAAATTATGGAAGCAAGCGGCTGCACCATATACACCACACTGGAATAAAGTAATGAATGATTTATTAGCTGTAGACTTTACATTAGATCCTACTTTTAATATTTATGATGCCAACCGTGATTTACACCGTGCCCGCAGAGCCGAGTGGCATGAAAATTATACCCTTCCATCGCTATGGAAATTTTATGAGCCTTCATTTCAATCGCATGGTTCCTATTGGGTAAACTGGGGTACCGAACAGGAAGTAGAATGGAAAAATAATTACAGACTATGGATGACTTTTGTAAATGAATACAAAAACAGAGGTGGTCGTGTAACAGCTGGATCTGATAATGGGTTTATTTATGAAACCTATGGCTTTGGATATATTAGAGAATTAGAATTACTCCGTGAAGCTGGATTTCATCCATTAGAAGTAATCAGATCTGCTACCTTATATGGTGCACAAGCACTAGGTCAAGAAAAAGATTTAGGTAGTGTAGAAGTAGGTAAGTTAGCAGACATTGTGATTGTAAATGCCAATCCACTTAAAAACTTACAAGTTCTTTACGGTACTGGTGCCATACACTTAACCCCTGACAATAAAATCACAAGAATTGGAGGCGTACAATACACTGTTAAAGACGGCATTGTATATGATGCTAAAAAATTACTACGTGATGTAAAAAACATCGTTGACGTAGAAAAGAAAAAAACAAACTGGCAGTTAAAACAACCAGGCGTAGAATAAAATATATTGGAGCAGCTATTGAAAGCCTACCGGTTTATTCGGCATAAATACTTTCAATAGCTGCTTTATAATTTTCCATCACCACTTTACGCTTAAGACTTAATTTAGGCGTCATCTCACCAGACTCTACCGTCCATTCTTTATCTAGTAACGCAAACTTTTTTACCTGTTCTACATGGTTAAAAAAAGTATTGTACTCGGCTATAATTCCGGTAAATAGTTCTATCACTTTTGGATGCGCTACTGCTTCGGTGTTTGTTGTATAGGTGATACCCGCTTCTTCCATCCAAGTTTTTAGCGTTGCAAAAGAAGGTACAATAAGCGCACCTACAAATTTACGATCGGCACCTACCACCATAAACTGCTCAATAAACTGGCTTTCTTTACATTTGTTTTCGATGGGTTGCGGGGCTACATATTTACCACCACTGGTTTTGAATAGTTCTTTTTTGCGATCGGTAATTTTTAAGAAAATGTCATTTTCAAAAACACCAATATCGCCGGTATGTAGCCATCCATCAATAACAGCCTCGGCGGTTAAATCAGGGCGTTTGTAATAACCGACCATCACACTTTCACCAGCTACACATATTTCACCATCCGCTTCTATTTTAACCTGTATGCCATTAATAACAGGTCCAACGGTACCAAATTTGGTGCCACCCTTTGCCTTGCGGTTCACGCTTATTACCGGACTATTTTCGGTTGGACCATAACCTTCAAACACAGGAATATTGGCCGCATTAAATATGCGGAGTAATTTAACCTGACAAGCAGCACCACCTGTAACAATAAAAGAAACGTTACCGCCTAATGCTTCACGCCACTTCGAAAAAATAAGTTTATTGGCAATGGCTAATTGCAAGTTGTACCAAAAGCCACCGCTATTGATATTATCATATTTTTCGCCAAGTGCTACCGCCCAAAAAAATAATTTTTTCTTGATACCAGTTTGTTCGGCGCCCTTTGCCATTATTTTTTCAAATACTTTTTCAAGTAAGCGAGGAACGGTCGTAAATCCATCCGGTTTAATTTCTTTTAAATTATCACCAATGGTTTCGAGACTTTCGGCGTAATAAATAGAAATGCCGCTGTACAAATAAATGTACGTAACCATTTTTTCAAAAATATGATTGAGGGGTAAAAAACTCAATACTTTTGAATCAGGTGCGTCTTCAAAAGGAAAACTCTCTTTTGAAAACATCACATTGCTATAAATATTTTGATGACTAAGCATTACGCCTTTAGGAACACCTGTTGTGCCTGATGTATAAATAATAGTCGCTAACTGTGTAATAGGAATTGATTTTTTGATTTGCGCCACTGCATCAATGAGTGCTGGTGTTGCTTTAGCGGTGAGATCGCTCCAATGTGTAGCTCCCTCAATGGTGTCAAATGTAAAAATTCCTTTGATGGAAGGCACTTTAGCCGCAACCGCTTTTACTTTTTCGTATAATTCTAGATTGCTTACAAAAATGTACCCAACCGCCGCGTCATTTAAAATAAATTCTACTTCAATGGGGTTGGTAGTGGGATACAATGGAACCAAAATAGCTCCAATTTGTTGACAAGCAAGGTCAGTAAAAACCCACTCCGGTCTATTGCCACTCATGATGGCAATTTTATCACTCCCTTCTGGTGTAAAATCTTTACCAGAAACACCAAGTGATAATAAACCCGCACTTAATTTATTGACAGTAGCTGCAACATTTGCAGTGCTGTAGGGTGTCCAAACACCTTTTTCTTTGGCAGCCAACATATCCTTTTTAGGAAAATGCGCTAGCTGGTGATCGAGGCAATCAAACAATCGTTTCATATGCATAGCAGCAGGTTTACTCTATTCGTAAATAAGATGGGTTAATAAACCATCTCGCAATTTAGGCTCAAACCAGGTACTTTTTGGTGGCATCACATTTCCACTATCAGCAATTGCAAATAACTGATCAATGGTTACAGCATACAAACTAAATGCAGCAGCAAATTGACCGTTGTCTACCCTGTCGGCGAGTACTTGAAGCCCTCTAATGCCACCCACAAAATCTATACGTGCATCGGTGCGCGGATCTGCAATACCAAGTATGGCATCCAAAATATTATTTTGTAAAATAGTCACATCTAAAATTCCAATAGGGTCATTGGTATAGGTTCCTGGCTTAGCAGTTAATTTATACCAGCAGCCATTGATATACATTCCAAATTCATGCAGCGTAGCTGGTGTAAATGGTTCTTTAGCCAACTGTTCAATATCAAATTTTGTTGAAACTACTTCTATGAAGGCTTCAGCGGTTAACCCATTTAAATCCTTTACTACACGGTTGTAATCCATGATATACAACTGATTGGAAGGGAATAAGGTAGTTAAAAAATAGTCTGCATTTTTTGTAGCGTTTGCACCGAGTGCAGCGCGCACTTTAGCGGCAGAAGCAGCTCTGTGGTGGCCATCTGCGATATACGTACAAGGAATTTCTTTTTCAAATATAGAAGTGATATTGTCAATTGCAGATGTATCATTAACCACCCATATCGTGTGCTGAATTTGATCATCAGCTACAAAGTCATACACCGCCGATTTGGTTTTTTTCCAATTTTCAATTAACGCATCTAAGCTTTCATTGTTTCGGTAGGCTAAAAAAACATTTCCAGTTTGAGCACCCGATGTTTTAATATGATTGATGCGGTCTAATTCTTTTTCAGGCCTTGTAAACTCATGCTTTTTAATGATATCATTTTCGTAATCATCCACACTACTTACACAGACAAGTCCCGTTTGTGCCCTGCCATGCATGATTAATTGATAAATGTAGTAGCAATCTTTAGATTCTCTAAAGAGGACATCACGTTTTATAAATGCAGTTATATTTTCTTTCGCTTGCTCATACACCTTTGCATCATGAATATCTACTGATTCAGGAAGGTCAATTTCACTTTTGGTAACATGCAAAAAAGAGGCAGGATTTCCAGCTGCTACTTGTTTTGCTTCAGTACTACTTAATACATCGTAAGGTTGGCTAGCTACTTGTTTTGCTAGCTGAGGCTGCGGTCGCAAAGCCTTAAAAGGTTGAATCATTGCCATGCCTCAAATATCGGCAATTCTTGTTAATTAAGGCTTGAATTTATAAGAAAAGGGCGTTCCAGAATATTCATCTTTTCCGAGTATCTCCATATAAATTACATTGGGCACCCAAAAAGTTCCTCCATCAATTCTTACAAATAATTTTTGCAAAACAAACTCTTTATTATTGAGCACAAAATACATTTTGTACTGATTGTCTTTTGGAGAACGCTTTAAATAAAACACTTGTTTCTTATAGGATACAAAATGAAGTTTGTACACGCCGCTAGGAAGCAACTCATGCTTCATGCCGTAAGCAAAGGTTTGTTGAATATAACTTAACTCCTTTTTTTCACCACCCTCATCATAACGTATCCAATATACATGTACGGGATTTTCTTTAATTACCTGACCTTTAGCATCGGTGTTTAGATCACAGATGATCGTATTACTATTGGTGGTTCTTTGTAAATAAAAGAGTTGCTTAGGACCTGTTTTAGGAACAGGAAAAGAATCTATACCAGCACTGGCATGACTTTCAAGTACAAGCATCACAACCGCTAGCACACAAAAACATAGATATTTAAGACGCATACTCCCCTGCATTAAAAATCAAATCTAAATCTTGTACGAATACCCAGCTTAGTAATATAGGGGTTGTTGGTATAGGTAAATCTTTTCACAAGGTCTACGCGCAAAAACTTAAATATATTTCCAATGCCTACACTGCCCTCAAAATAAGGACCTTGGTTAAGGCTAAAACTAGTGGCAGTACCATTGTAATTTTGAAAAGCAATTAAGTCCGGGTTTTTGGAAGGATCATTTTCATCTCTTAAACTTCCGTAAATAACCCTTGCTGCTAACTGCTCACGTAGTTTGAGTTTTTTGAATAATGGAATACGGTTAAATATCAATCCATTAAAATAATGTTCAACAAATAAAGAGGCATACCTATCACTTACAAATTCCTGAAAATTCATAAGGTTGTATGAATTTAGCTGGTAGGCGTATGTTTGGTTTGCTCTAGGAATACTTAATAAAGGATATGGAATTTTTCCAAACATTTGTCCTGCTTCAAAATTGATATCTGTAAATCCAAGTTGCGACAAGTAAAAACGTTTATCAAAAGTGAAACTAATTTTTTGGTAATTGTAATTGCTTCCCATCACTCCTTTTAAACCAGCGGTGTAATTGAGGGTAAGGATGGGGTATTTGTTAACCATCGCAATACGGTATACTTTTCCTTGAAAAAACTGCTCTTTTGGCGCCCATCTAATTTGTCCAGTGATTTCTGATGTATTAACCTCTGGAACAACAACAGTTTGACCATTTTTTACGGTTTGATACACAAGCCCACCCGCTGCTTCATGCTTCCAATTTCTAAATCCGATCGTATAGGATAACCTGCTAGGTAATTCATGTACGTAGTCGAGTCTAAAATATTTATTATAGGTCCATTTGTCGTTGAGTCCTCTTTTAAACGAAAGTAAAATGTTATCCTCCGATACAAATTCTAAATCTTGACCTGGTATTTTTGTTTCTTTCTGGTAACTAGCACGCACAAAGTGCATCGGAAATGCATATATCGATTGATTGTTTAAAGAGTATGTAACACCCCCATAGTATTTCCATTTTTCATCTTTAAAACCATAAGCACCATAACCTTCAAAATAAATGCGCTTGCTTAATTTAGGTGTAGTACGGCCACCCAACCTAAGTCTAAATCCTTCTACTGGATTAAAACTATAAAAAGTTGCTGCAGGCCCCATATCAACAGGACCTATAGCCGTGTAACCAGCTACTAATAGTGTAACAACAGCCATTGTTCTTCTAAAGGATGGCATTTTTTCTAGGCTATCAATATTACTATATACTTTAGACTCTGCTCTAGTTAAGGTATCGTGCCTATTGTTGTTCCAAAATGATTCCGTGTACGTTGCAGCGTCCGCTTTAACAACGAGTGAAGGACCCGCATACATCGAATCTGGAAGGGCTTTATTGATGGTGTAGTTTTTGTATGAAACAGTTCGTCCACCAAATACACCACCCTTACTATTTTTTGTAAGTGCTGCTTCTGTAAATGCAGTACTTTTTATGAGATGATATCTACTATCTGTACCTTGCTCAAAATCCAAATCAATATTTAATTCCCTAACAAAATTTACATTGGCATTTTTGCTAATGAACATGGTCATTTTTTGAACACCAAAATTACCATCGAGGGTTATATACATAGTTCCTCTAAACAATAAGTCGTTGGTGTTACGCGGTGTGAAATAAAGCTTCACTAATTTTTGTCCATTCGCATCCGTGATGGTATCCCTAATATAATACATGTAAAATGTAGGAGCCACATCTGCAATTGGACTTAAAAATTCGTGGGTAAATAATGGAATATTATTTTCATAAATATTAATATCCATTACAAGTCTATTCAAATAAGTACTTACACCATCATTGTCTACATAGTCTCCAAAATTTACGCGCTTTTGAGCAAGTACAATATCTTTTGTTTTTTCTGGTGATTTTCTAAAATAATGGGAAGACAAGCGCTCTTCCAAATAAATTGGGATGAGTGTTTTACCTGCTATTTTTTGGGTATCTCTATTATCTAATAAAAACTGATACTTTTTAAGCAGTTTACTGTTGGTAATTTTTTCAGGAATTTTACTCAGTGATAATTCTACTTTATCATATTCGTCATACTGGATATAATCATAACTATCTGGCCTATTAAGTGGCTTATTCGCAATCACTCTTTTAATAAGGTCAACGGCAGGATTGTTTTTATTCTTATAGGGCGCACGCTTGTTGGTGGAAACCGTTACATTATTGGAAAGTAAAGGATCTACTTCCATAATAATATTAATGACCTGGGATTTGCCTACTTGGATATTTTTAGTAACAGTTTTATAGCCAACATACGAAATTTTAATGCTGTTGATTTGGTTGGTACCTGCCAATTTGTATTTTCCTGTACTATCTGTTACGGTTCCTCTACCCCCTTTAAAAACGATGGTTGCAAAGGGTATGGGTGCGCCACTATTTAGATCTGTGACAACCCCTGAAACAACAGTTTGTTGTGCAGCAACTGTGGTACTTAAAAAAAGTAACGCACATAAAAAATACTTGATCATTTTTTTAGCCATGTGTAGATGCAAAATGTTTCATTAGGTCACAAAAAGTTTGAACGCTAGATAGCGGCATGGCGTTGTACATACTAACGCGCACACCCCCCACGGTTCTATATCCTTTAACACCAACCATACCCTCCGCTTTGCATAAACTTAAAAAGCTTTCTTCTAAACTTTGGTCTTTTAAAAAGAATACTGCGTTCATTAAACTTCTATCTTCTTTAGCAACACGTGCTTCAAAAACAGGCAATGAATCGATGGTTTGATATAATAAATTAGATTTCGCTGAGTTGCGGAGTTGCATTTCAGGTAAACCACCCTCTTCAATAATCCAACGAAGGGTTAACAAGCTTACATAGATTGCAAAAACGGGTGGCGTATTCATTAATGAACCTGCCGCAATATGTTTTTGATAATCCATGATGGTAGGAATTTTTCTAGCAATTTTTCCTAACATCTCCTTTTTTACAACCACCATATTTACACCAGCTGCACCCATGTTTTTTTGAGCACCCGCATATATCAGCGAAAACTGATTAAAATTACGAGGCGCATAAAAAATATCACTACTCATATCTGCAACCAGCGGTACGGTTGTATTTGGGAGGTTATGCCACTGGGTTCCTTCTACGGTATTATTGGTGGTAAAATGCAAATATTTTGCAGTAGGATCTACCACAAAATTTTTATCAATACGCGTATGATTGTTTGAGGTACTATCTGTTACCACTTCTATATTTCCAAAGTTTGCGGCTTCTTTGATGGCTTTATTGCCCCATATACCATTGTCACAATAAGCCGCTTTTTCATGGGTATCCAGTAAATTCATGGGTACTTGCATAAACTGTGTTGTAGCACCGCCATGTAAAAACAACACTTCATAATCGTCCCCAATTTGCATCAGTGATTTAACGGCGTGAACTGCTTCATCCATCACTTTTTGAAAAAGTGCAGTTCGATGGCCTATTTCCAAAATAGACAAACCAGAACCTTCAAAATCCATGATGACTTCGGCTGCTTTTTGCATCACAGCAGGTGGTAAAATAGAAGGGCCAGAATTAAAATTATGCAGTTTCATTTTGATTAAGATCTGTGGTAATGGTATCGTCATGAACATCTGTTACACCACCTGAAACGGTATATTTCATAGCATCTGCAGCAGAAACATTATCTAATACTTTAATATTTGTTTTTGGAACGATATAAGTGATTCCTGAAATAGCGTAAGAGTGCGGTACATATACCGTAACATGATCGGGTAATCCAAACTCTGTATTGGAAGGTTGGGTGATAAATCCAACACGCCAAACACCAGACGCATCAACATTAACGAGCACGGGCTTATCAAATTTCTTTTTATTACCTGCAAAAGCTTCTAAAAAGTCTTTAACGGAAGAATAAATGAATTTAATGCCTGGGGTTTTTTCAAGTATGGTATCAAAAACAGCAACAAGACGCTCCACCACAAAAAGTGAAGAAAGCCAACCCACAAACAATACCAATACGACCACCACAATAAAACCTAAGCCTGGAATTTTACGGAGTGAACCGTCTAAGTTTTTATCTAAAGCGCTGGGAAACAATGTATTAATTAGGTTGGGCAAAAATCCATCCACCCATTGAAATAACCCAAGCACCACCCATAAGGTAACAGCGATTGGTGCTAAAACAATAAGACCCTGAAAGAAAAATTGGAGCAAGCGCTTGAGCGTCACCTGGGCTCTAAGTTGCTTATACCGTGTATTCATGGTTGGAATTTGGGTGCAAGTTAATGGATAGTTGGCGCAAACTACCGCTCATCAAAATTACGGGTTATTTTCATTGGAAACTTTGGTTACACAAAAAGTTTCCATAGTTTTGCACCCTCAATTCAAAAATGGAAACGCAAGAAAGAATTCTACTAAAGTCACATGAGCTTTTTATGCTATATGGCATCAGAAGCGTTAGCATGGATGAAATTGCCAACCATCTAGGTATGAGCAAAAAAACCATCTATCAGTACTTCAAAGACAAAGATGCACTAGTAGAAGGGGTCATTAATATTGAAATCAAAAGACACAACGATGAATTTAGCAGGTATGCTGCCATCAGCGAAAATGCAATTCAAGAAATTTTTTTAGCGCTCGATACCGCACAAGAGATGTTCAAACACATGAACCCATCAGTGATGTTTGACTTACAAAAATACCATAGCACCGCTTTTGAAAAATTTAGGACGCATAAAAACACATTCCTGTATGACATTACAAAAGCAAATATCGAAAGAGGTAAAAGAGAGGGGCTCTTCAGAAAAGAACTAAACGTTGACATATTAACAAGATTAAGACTTGCCAATATGTTTTTGATGTTTGACTTTGAACACTTCCCATCCAATAAATTCACAGCTATAGAAATTATTACAGAAACAACTGATAATTTTTTACATGGCTTGGCTACCCAAAGTGGATTACAAGTAATTGAACAATACAAGCAAGAAAGAAAAAAATAAATGAAAATGAACACGAAAAGGATGTTGGCAGCTGGCTTTACTATAACGCTAATTGCGTTTGCAGGCAAGGCTTTTGCGCAAACAAAAAATGAATTTAGCATAACACAGTGTGTCGATTATGCGAACAAAAACAACCTACAAGTAAAAAATGCACTCCTAACCATTAAAAGTCAGGAAGCCATCAATAAAGAAGTAACTGCTTCTGCGTTACCTACAATAAATGCAAGCGTTGGTGGTGTCAATTATTTAGAACTTCCTGTTTCACTACTTCCAGGAGAAATTTTTGGAGGAACAGCAGGCAGTTTTATCCCAGTAAGATTTGGTACCAAATTCAATGCCAATGCAAGTGTGCAATTACAGCAACTTCTGTTTGATGGTCAAGTATTTGTAGCACTCCAAGCGCGCAGAACTACCATTGCACTGCAACAAAAGTCCGCAGAAGTTACAGAGGAAATGATAAAAACAAACATTCATAAAATCTATTATCAACTTGTTGTAAGTAAAACACAAATTGCATTACTAGATGCCAATATTGAAAGGCTTCAAAAACTAGAACACGATTCAAAAGAGCTTTATAAAAATGGATTTGTAGAAAAATTAGACCTCGATAAAATTGCTGTACAAATTGCCAATTTACAAACCGAAAAATTAAAGGCCTCAAACGGAATTGAACTTGGATATATTGGTCTTAAAACTTTAATGGGCATGCCTATTAAAGACACCTTAGTATTAACAGATAAAATTTCTGAAGATCAAATCACAACAGATATTGCTAGCAATCAAGATTATCAATACAGTGATCGCAAAGAATTTCAGGCGGTGAGCTTAGGTAAAAAGTTAAACGAATACAATATCAAAAGGTATCAATTAAGTTATTTACCAACTGTAGCCATGTCTGGCGCATACACCAAAAATGCACAAAGAAACCAATTCACTTTTTTCAAAAGTGGCGACTGGTTTACAACGAGTTTTATTGGACTCAATATTAGTGCGCCCATTTTTGATGGTTTTGCAAGAAAAGCTAGAATCACTAAAGCTAAAATTGACTTACAACAAACCGAAAATCAATTACAAAACCTAAGACTCACGATTGACGCAGAAGTTACACAGGCAAAAATGAATTTTGCTACAGCTATTAGTACGCTTAACTACCAAAAAAAGAATATGCAACTAGCAGAATCTGTATATGGGCAAACAAAAAAGAAATACGAAATAGGAACCGGATCCAATATGGAAATTACGGGTGCGCAAACAGATTTAGTAACAGCACAAACCAATTATATTGGTGCGATGTATAGTGCTATTATCGCCCGTGTTGATTACTTAAAAGCAACAGGAAAATTATAATTAAAATAATACGTAAATAAATATACCATGCAAGCATTCATTAAAATCACACTTTTTAGCGCCCTAGTAGCTTTTTCGGCATGTACCGGAACTGAAAAAAGTGGAAGTTTAACCGACAAAAAAAATAAATTAGCTGCACTTAAAAAAGAAGTAAGTGCATTAGAATCAGAAATTGCAACTCAAGATACAGCGGCTGCTAACCAAGCAACAGGCAAGTTAGTGGTGACAGCAGTTCTTGCTAATCAAACCTTCAATCACTACATTGATTTGCAAGGCAAAATTGAATCTGAAAGTATTTCCTTTGTAACTGCGCGCAGTGGTGGAGGACAAGTAAAAGGTGTATTTATAAAAAGAGGTGATGTTGTTCCTAAAGGTAAACTCCTTTTAAAATTAGATGATGCCATTCAGCGCCAAGCTGTTATTGCAGCAGAGCAAGGTTTAGAAACACTAAAAACACAACTATCTTTTGCAAAAACACTCTATCAAAAGCAAAAAAACTTGTGGGAACAAAATATTGGAACTGAAGTACAACTTATATCAGCAAAAAACAATGTTGAATTATTAGAAAATCAACTTAAAACAGCACAAGAGCAAGTAAAAATAAGTCGTGAGCAATTACAGTTTACGTCGGTTTATAGTGATGTAGACGGTGTGGTGGAAGACGTGAACGTTCGTGTAGGTGAAATTTTTGCAGGTGCTGGCCAAATAAAAATAGTTAACACAACAAAATTAAAGTTGACTGCAGAAGTACCTGAAAATTATAGCCAACGAGTTAAAACAGGTACCAAGCTCACCATTAACCTTCCTGATTTACAAAAAAGCATCCAGGCACCTATTTCGGTGGTAGGTAAAATTATTAACCCTAATTCTAGAAGCTTTTTTATTGAAGCTAAAGTAGCAGCAGATAAAGATTTAAGACCCAATCAAATTGCACTTGTACAAATTTTAGATTACACCATCCCAAATGCTATTGCCATTCCTGTAAACACTTTACAAAATGATGAGACAGGTAAATATGTAATGGTTGCTGTTAACGAGAAAGGTAAATTAATTGCACGCAAAAGAATGGTAACTGTTGGTGAATTCTACAAAGATCAACTAGAAATTAAAACAGGTTTACAAGCAGGTGACCAAATTGTAACAGAAGGCTTTCAGAGTTTATATGATGGTCAGTTCATTGTACTTGCTAGTAAATAATTAGAATACGAATAAAAATATTGTATGCAATTCACAGAAAATATAAAAGCCAAATTCAAAGAGTTTGGGCCTACAACCTGGAGTATCAAAAATAAAACATCCATTTATTTGGTGATTTTATTTGTGAGTCTTGCGGGTATTTATCAGTTTGTGACACTACCTAAAGAGCAGTTTCCAGACATTGTTATTCCTACCATTTATGTACAAACCGTGTATGTAGGTAACTCACCAAAAGATATCGAAAACCTTGTTACAAGACCTATCGAAAAGCAGATCAAAAGTATTACTGGTGCAAAAATTAAAAAATTTACCAGCAATTCACAGCAAGACTTTTCGGCCATCATGGTGGAATTTGATACCGATGTGAAAACTGAAATAGCCCTTCAAAAAGTAAAGGACGCCACAGATAAAGCCAAGCAAGATTTACCTAAAGACCTAACTATTGAGCCAACGGTGCTAGAGGTAAGCTTTAGTGAGCAGCCCATTATGTCTGTAAACTTAAGTGGTGATTTTGATTTACCGCGTCTTAAAAAATACGCAGATGACCTAAAAGACAAACTCGAAAATCTATCTCAAATTAACAGGGTAGATATTGTGGGTGCGCCAGAAAGAGAATTTCAAATCAATGTAGACAATTACCGTGCACAAAGCGCTGGAATCACATTTGATGATATTACCTACGCCATTCAAAGAGAAAACATGGATATCTCTGGTGGCTTGCTAGAGGTAGGTAACATGAAAAGAACGCTTCAACTAAAAGGGCAACTTAAAACAGCTGGCGATATCGCCAACATCATTGTAAGAAACACAAGTGGTGCACCTATTTACCTTAAAGATATTGCGACCATTGCAGATACCACTAAAGAGCGTGAAAGTTTTGCACGACTAGATGGCAAAAACGTGGTAACCCTTAATATTATTAAAAGAAGTGGTGAGAATTTAATTGAAACTTCGGATGGTGTAAAAAAGATTGTAGAGGACGGTAAAGGAAGTATTTACCCGAACAATTTAAAAGCGGTTATATCTGGTGATCAAAGTATTAAAACAAGAAGCTCATTTAATGAACTTGTGAATTCCATTATTATTGGATTCATTCTAGTACTGATTGTTCTTATGTTTTTTATGGGCGTCGTAAACGCATTTTTTGTGGCACTCTCTGTACCGCTTAGTATGTTTGTTGCGTTTGTATTTTTACCAGGCGCCGATTTAATTGTTGGCACACATGTTACCCTCAATTTTATTGTACTATTTGCCCTTCTATTTGGCTTAGGTATTATTGTGGATGACGCCATTGTGGTGATTGAAAATACGCACCGCATATTTGTAGAAGGCAAGGGCAAATTAAGTGTCAATAATGCTGCAAAAATGGCGGCTGGAGAGGTTTTTATACCGGTACTAGCTGGAACCATTACAACACTTGCTCCATTTTTCCCGCTCCTGTTTTGGCCCGGAATCATTGGTAAGTTTATGGTGTACCTCCCTACCATGCTCATATTTACGCTAGCAGCGTCATTAGTAGTTGCCTTTATCATGAACCCTGTATTTGCAGTTGATTTTATGAATCACCCCGAAACAGATAGTAAGGAACCTAAGTCTGCCATCTTTAAGAAGAAAGGATTTTGGACAGCTGTTGGGTTAGGCATTTTACTAGATATTGCAGGTGCTCCATTTTTTGGAAACCTATTAATTACGTTCATGCTACTTGTTGTATTAAACAGGTATTTTATTACAGATGCAATTCATAATTTCCAAAATAAGGCGCTTCCATGGATTATGAATCATTACGAGTCATTGTTACAATGGGCCTTAAAAGGCTGGAGACCGGTACATTTATTAATAGGTATTATCGCGTTATTTTTTGTTTCCTTGTTTGTATTTGTAGGATCTATTGTTGGAGGCAGAATACCCGTTTCGTTTTTCCCAAAGGGGGATCCTAACCAACTATTTGTATACCTTAAATTACCGGTAGGATCTGATGTTCGTTACACCGATTCTATTACACGTGTATTAGAGGGAAGGGTTAATAAAGTTTTAGGAACCGAAAATGGCAAAACAAATCCAATTGTAGAAAGTATTATTAGTAACGTAGCTGTGAATGCCGCCGACCCTACCAGTGGTGACCGTACTACTAGAAGTGAACTAGGGCGTATACAAGTGTCGTTTGTAGAATATGAAAAAAGACATGGTAAAAGCACGGCGCCATATCTTGATCAGGTTAGACAAGCCGTTCAAGGTATTCCTGGAACAGAAATAAGTGTGAACCAAGAAAGTGGTGGACCCCCAACTGATCCTCCAATCAATATTGAAATTGCTAGTGAAGATTTTGATGCTATGATTAAAACAGCTTCTTCACTCAAAAACTATTTAGATTCTATTCGCGTTCCGGGTGTAGAAGAACTTAAAATGGATGTGGATTTAAAAAATCCAGAAATCACTTTAAGCATCGATAGAGAGCGTGCGTTAATTGAAGGTGTTTCGACAGCACAAATTGGTATGCAAATTAGAACCGCACTTTTTGGTAAAGAAATTTCAAAAATCAAAGAAGGTAAAGAAGAATACAAAATTCAGTTACGCAATAACGCCATTCAGCGCAAAAGCTTAACAGATTTATTAAATATGCGTATCTCATTTAGAGATATGGCTTCTGGCGGTGCCGTTAAAAACATTCCTATCAGTGCACTTGTAAAAGTAGATCCTACCAGCACACTAGGAAGTGTTAAACGTAAAAACCAAAAGCGCTTAATTACACTTCGCTCTAATGTATTAACTACAGAGGGTTATAATGCCACTGCTGTTAACCAAGTAATTTCTAAACATATTGCAGAATTTAAAGGCGTTACAGACGCTGTTACCATCAAGCAAACCGGTGAAGGTGAACAACAAGCCGAAACCGTTGCGTTTTTAGGAAAAGCATTATTAATTGCTCTCATGCTCATTTTATTTACCCTTGTACTACAATTTAATTCGGTAAGTAAATCGGTGATCATTTTAAGTGAAATCTTATTTAGTGTGATTGGTGTGTTTTTAGGTTTTGCAATAACTGGCATGGAAGTGTCAGGCCTCATGACAGGACTTGGTATTGTAGGCCTTGCAGGTATCGTGGTTAAAAACGGTATCCTAGTGATTGAATTTGCCGACGAATTAAGAAGCAGGGGTATGAAAACTAGAGACGCAATTATCCAGGCAGGTAAAACCAGAATTATTCCGGTACTATTAACTGCAGTAGCTGCGATACTTGGTTTTATTCCAATTGCCATTGGCTTTAACATCAACTTTATCACTTTATTTTCGGAATTAAACCCACATATCTTTTTAGGTGGCGATAGTGTTGCGTTTTGGAAACCACTTAGCTGGACTATTATATTTGGACTAGCGTTTGCGTTTTTCATGACACTCATCATTGTTCCAAGTATGTACTTGATTGCTGAACGCCTGCGCAGACCGATGCGTAAAATGTTTGGTGGAACTTGGATTAGCTTTTTAGGTATTCCTCCATTTACATTTATCTTCTTATTTTTAATGGTGGCTGTAATGATCAAGCATAAGATAAAAGTGAAAGCAAGAAAAAACAAATTACAAAACGCTGGCGAAACCTTTGTAGGTAGCTGGTTTTAAAATAAAATGTTATGATACAAAATCACGAAATCGATTACAAAATCTATGGAGAAGAAATGCAGTACGTGGAGGTGGAATTAGACCCGAACGAATCTGCAATTGCTGAGCCAGGTGCTTTTATGATGATGGAAGATGGTGTTCAAATGGAAACACTATTTGGTGACGGTAGCAATCAACAATCTAGCTTTTTAGGTAAACTGATGAATGCTGGAAAACGTTTATTGGTAGGTGAAAACCTATTTATGACAGCGTTTACCAACACCTCTGGTGGTATTAAAACGGTAAGTTTCGCATCACCCTATCCAGGTAAAATTATTCCACTTGATTTATCGAGATACCAAAACAAAATTATTTGTCAGAAAGACGCGTTTTTATGCGCTGCAAAAGGCGTTAGTGTGGGTATTGAATTCCAAAGAAAATTAGGCACTGGCTTATTTGGCGGTGAAGGGTTTATCATGGAAAAGCTAGAAGGTGATGGCATGGCATTTTTACACGCCTGCGGTCATGTGGTACAAAAACAATTACAGGAAGGCGATTTATTAAAAATTGATACCGGCTGTATTGTAGGATTTACTTCTGGCGTTCAATATAATATTGAATTTATTGGCGGTATTAAAAACAGCATTTTTGGAGGTGAAGGTTTGTTTTTTGCAACCCTTAGAGGACCAGGTACTGTTTGGATTCAAACCCTACCCATTAGCCGTTTAGCTGGACGAATTTTACAGTACGCTACAACATCTCGTAGAGAAGAAGGTAGTGTGCTTGGTGGCATTGGCAATATATTAGATGGCGATGGCTGGAGATAAATCCAACATACCATCACTTAAAGTATTTTTTGATAGCAAGGTTGCGGTATACAATCAGGTAAGTTTTATTAAAGACGATCCTATTTGTATACCGCATTTGTTTTCAAAAAAACAAGACATTGAAATTGCTGGTTTTTTTGCAAGCATATTTGCATGGGGCAATAGAACCACCATTATTCAAAAGTCCAAAGAGCTGATGCAGCTAATGGATAATGCGCCACATCAATTTTGTATAGGGCACGAGGAGTCTGACCTTAAAAATTTACTTGCTTTTAAACACCGCACATTTAATACCACCGACCTGCTTTATTTTATTGAGTTTTTGAAAACACATTATACTGCACACGAAAGTTTAGAAACTGCCTTTTTATTAAGTCCCGATAAAGATCCTGCGGCAAGGCTTCATCATTTTCATCAGTATTTTTTTTCACTACCTGATGCACCACTCCGAACCAAAAAACATATTGCAACACCCATCAAAGGTTCTACCTGCAAACGTTTAAATATGTACCTCAGGTGGATGGTTCGTAAAGACAATAAAGGCGTTGATTTTGGCATTTGGAACAAGATTAAACCTAGTGAACTCATTTGTCCTATAGATTTACACGTTGCCAGGGTTGCCAAAAGATTTCAGTTACTAGACCGCACCAACATAGATTGGCAAGCAGGCTTAGAACTTACCCAGTACCTCAAAACACTAGATCCAAAAGATCCCGTTAAATATGACTTTGCATTATTTGGACTAGGTGTCATAGAAAAGTATGTGTAATTTAATAGTATGGAATTAAGCCTCGAAACCATCGAAAAACTAGACCGTGCTGCGTTAATACAATTAATTAACGAATGGATCACCCAAGACTTTAAAAAGCTGCTGCTCGTGCTTTACCGCCTTGACGTGAGTGAAAAAAAATTAACGCAATTACTCGCAGAAAATAAGGGCATCGATGCTGCTAATATTATTGCTACACTTATTATTGAACGTATTGCTGCAGCCAAGGCTTCTCGGGAAAAGTACAAAATGGACCCATCAAGTATCCCAGAAGACGAAAAATGGTAAGGGCTTATAGTAAAGCATTTACAGTTTCAAAACTGTAACCAAGGTTTTTATAGTACCTAATAAGTGCTGGTAATTGATGGTAAAATTTATCGGTTCGACGATGGTCTGTACCTACATGAATTAGAATCAACCCACCATTCAAAGTTTTTGCTTTTTCAAATATTTGTAAGGCGGTCTTAATTTTTTCAGAAGACATATATGCATTTCCCATTGAAGGGTCTGTATAATCTGCATTGGTTCTAGTACCTGGGGTAAAACTTACCAATCGGTATCCTTTTTCGGCAAGACTGTTAGCAACGTTTTGATTCCACCATTCGTATGGTGGCACCATCCATTTATTTGCGGGCTTTATACCTAACAACGCCATAGCTTTTTCATTTGCTACGATATCTTTTTGTAGTGAGTCTTTAGTTACCAATAAACTATCTCTATTTTTCCAATCGTTGTACAAAAGATGCGCATTAGAATGAGGCCCTAGGTAATGTCCATTTTTATGAAGCTCCAAAATAGTTGGAATTTGCTTTTTATTCCTATATAAATTACCTGTAAAAAAGAAACTACCTTTTATTTTTTCTTGCTGCAAAGTTTTAAATATATAACTGAGCCCATCAGCATATTGATCTCCAGTAAATAATAAATAGATTTTTTTAGTAGTCGTATCTCCTCTTATAATAGCTCCTGCATCCACTACATTTTTTTGAACTTCATGCTGTTTTGCTGCCAATAAATAAATTAAGGAAGCTGTACCATCCATGGTAGGTTCATTGGTACTATAATCGCCGTAGTCATCATGGTATACAGCTAAATCACTTTGGAATGCTGCATATTCATCCGGATCATTTAATTGAATACCAATCAAAT
>JBEGUD010000012.1:0-5526 GCA_041179065.1 Bacteroidota bacterium
ACACTTGCAACCGCCCATGCAATGGCTTCTTTTTCGATGATGGGTTTTAAAATGGCTCTATTTTTTTCGGTTAATTTTTTGCTATCATTTAAAAGCGGATGGTAAAAATCAGGTGGCAAAATAACAGCAGCTGCAAATACCGGTCCTGCATAACAACCCCTTCCGGCTTCATCAAGCCCTGCTTCTAATAGCGCTGTTTGATAGTTTAGTTCTAGCATGGTGCCCAGGTTCCACAATTTGATGCAAAATAGGTAAAAAATAACACGCCTCTAATTACTACCTTTGTACTCAAATTTTGGTGCCATTTAAATCTCTATTCATGCATGCTGTAAATCGTTCCAATAAATTAGTAGCCACCTGGCTTTTAGTGGGTGTAGTTATGACGGTTATTCAATTTGTGCTTGGTGGCGTTACCCGTTTAACAGGCAGTGGACTTTCTATTACGGAGTGGGAAGTGATAACAGGCGCCCTTCCGCCTCTTTCAGAGCAGGCTTGGCTTATAGAGTTTGAGAAATACAAACAAACGCCACAGTTTCAATTATTAAATTTTGAGTTTGATCTAGAAAACTTCAAATACATATTTTTTTGGGAATGGTTTCACCGTTTGTGGGCCAGAATTATTGGTCTTGTTTTTGCAGGTGGTTTTATTTGGTTTTTAGTAGCCAAGCATTTTAAAAAAGAAATGATTCAACCACTGGTGGTGCTCTTTTTTTTAGGCATCATGCAAGGTGCTATTGGTTGGATTATGGTAGCGAGTGGGCTAGAAGGGGATGCCGTTTATGTAAAGCCTACACGCCTCGCACTACATTTTATTTTTGCATTAGGTTTACTATCTTATACATTTTGGTTTGCACTGCAACTTAGTGTACCTAAAACGGCACTGCAAATTCCTGCAGGCATGCATCAGGCAGTTAAAAAAGCCAAAACATTTAATTTGCTCATACTCGCCTTACTTGTGCTGCAACTCATGTATGGTGCCCTTATGGCGGGACACAAAGCTGCGATGGTTGCACCTACTTGGCCAACCATCAATGGCGACTATGTACCAGGTAATTTATTTTCCGACCCTAACTTTTTTTTAAATTTTATAGAAAACAAAATTCTTGTACACTTCATGCACCGAGGTATCGCCTACATTTTATTGGTGCTCATGATATATTGGACAGTGCAACTATTCCGCATCAACGGAAGTTCATTTTTTAACCGCATTAAAATATTCCCCATCTTACTGGTTGTATTACAAGTGTTACTTGGTATTGCGAGCTTACTCTATGCGCGCAGTATTATTCCTGGGGTGTGGGGTATTTTTGAATGGATGGCACAAATACACCAACTAGTGGGTATGAGTTTGCTACTGAGTGTAGTAGCTACTTATTATGTGATGCGGGCACAAACAAAGTAAAATAGTTGGGCAATACTTTTATCGAAAGTGATTGAGCAGTTGCTACGGCTTCTCCATCTATATGTAATGGCGCTAGTTTTGGGTTGCTAATTTCTAAACTAGGCGTTTGAAAGTATAAAATGTTTTTGTGCTCCATGTCCTCTACAAGCTGCTCCATTTTATTATTGCCGCTTAACTGTTTTAATATGGCATAAGGTAGTTTTACTTTATGCATTTTTTGCACCACAATAACATCTAGCAGTCCATCATTTAGTTTTGCCTCTGGTGCAATGGTTACATTGTTGCCAAATTGATTGCTATTGGCAACGCTTATTAAAAAAGCATCTGTAAAAAAACTAAAGTCAGGCAGTTTCATTTCAAAACCATAGGGTTGTGCTTTAAAAAATTGCAATAAACTTTCTTTGGTGTAATTGAATAAACCGCGCTTTGCTTTGCGTGCAAAATTATGGGCTACCTGGGCGTCAAATCCAAGTCCGCTAAGCATACATGAGAATTTGTCGTTAATGGTAAATGCATCTACGGGCATGGTATGACCATCAATAATTACTTGTAAGGCTTTTTTGATTTTTGTAGGGATGCCCGCAGCTCTTGCAAGTCCATTGCCTGAACCCACTGGTAAAATGCCAAAGCGAATTGGTAAGGATGCAAACGCTTGCACTACTTGATTTACGGAGCCATCGCCTCCAACTATTACAATGTCTGTAATGCGTTTTGAAACTACGTCTTCTTGTAGAAGGGTATAATTACCAGTTGCGTTGGTGTACTCAATTTCAAAAGAAATTTGTGCTGCATCTAATTTTTGGGTAAGAAATGCAATGAGTTTTTCTTTTGTCCGCGTTCCCGATATAGGGTTCACTAAAAATAGTAGTTTGCGCTCAGTCATACTTACCATTTAATAAGCGCGCTGGCCCATGTAAATCCACTTCCAAATGCTGCTAAACAAACAAGGTCTCCTTCTTTAATTAAATTTTTCTCATACGCTTCACATAGTGCAATAGGAACGGATGCTGCAGTGGTGTTACCGTACTGCATAATATTATTGTACACTTGATCATCACTAAGTCCTAATTTTTGTTGCACATATTGAGCAATACGCAAATTGGCCTGATGCGGTATCAGCATGTTTAAATCGGAAGGCGCGTAGCCATTTGTTTGTAAGGCTTCTATTATAACTTCCGGAAATTTAACAATTGCTTTTTTAAATACCGAAGGACCATCCATGAATGGAAAATTTTGAGCACTATCAATCATATTGTGGCTCATAAACATTTGACCAATTTCTGCCTCATCAAAATTTGCGTATTCGCCCCAGTGGTTAGCGTGTGTGCCAGGGTTGTACATCGCTAAAATTTCTGCAGCAGCACCATCACTATGTAAATGCGTACTTAAAATTCCTTGGCCAGTATTTGTGGCAGGCTGTAACACAACAGCGCCAGCGCCATCTCCAAAAATTACAGAAACATTTCGGCCTCTAGTGCTAAAATCTAATCCAAACGAATGTTTTTCACTTCCTATAACAAGTATGTTTTTGTACATACCCGTTTTAATAAATTGATCGGCAACACTAAGTGCATATACAAATCCACTACACTGGTTTCTAATATCAAGTGCGCCAATTTCTTTCATGCCCATGGCTCTTTGTACCAGTACGCCACAGCCTGGAAAATAATAATCGGGAGAGAGTGTTGCAAATATGATAAAATCAATTTCTTCAGCTGTAGTGCCTGCTCTTTCAATGGCAATTTTTGCCGCTTCCACCGCCATGGTTGTGGTGGTTTCCTCTGTGCGGTGCGCGTATCTTCTTTCTTTGATACCTGTTCTTTCAACAATCCATTCATCACTGGTTTCCATATAGGCAGTGAGGTCTTGGTTGGTTACTACATTCGAAGGCAAATATTTTCCAATCCCAGCAATTTTACTACTTAGCATACATTATTTTTTTTAGCTGCATTATTTGCTCCAAAAATAAAGCAGTTTCTTTTTCTACAGTTACAATATCATTAGACTGAATAGGAGAGGCGAGTACATGATTGCCCGCTTCCGGTATCGGAATCATTCTTTTTAAATTGGCAGGTGTAGCAACAGCTGTAAACATTTCTTTCATCGCCGAAACTTTTACAACAGGGTCCTGATTTTTTTCATCCTTAAAATAATAAAGTGTTAATAGTGGACATTTAATTTTATTAAAATGACTCGGAATCATCGTGGTTTCGAGTAATTCTTGTAACTCCACAATTGATTCTAACCTGTAATGATGGTTCCAATATTTTTTATAAGTGTCGGTTCTATTTTTTAAAACATTTTCTTTTCCGCCCATCACCATTCTTGCAATTTGTAAGCCCCAAGGATTGTTGGTTAAAAATGCACTCGGATTGTTAATGGCAATATTTGGAGAATATAAAACCAGTCCGGCCACATCTTCAAAATTTGACGCTAATTCCAGTGCAACCGTTCCGCCCGTAGACGTGCCCATTAAAATCACTTTATCGCCTAATTGCTTTCCAATGGCATAGGCTTCCTTTGCTGACTCCCACAAACTAGTAGCTGTCATATTAATAAGTGCATCTGTGGTATCAATACCATGTTCCGATAATCTTGCGAGGTACATATTGCACCCAAATTGTTTAGCGATATTTCTATGAACGGGGTTGCCCTCCTCCTGACTGGCGCTAAACCCATGTAAATACACAATCACATAGGGTGTTTTGGCCTTGGTACTATCATTGGCCCAAACAATACGGGCTTCATTGTCTGGTTTTACCTTATGTTTTGCTTCATTACTAGCCACATATGCTTCCAATGCGGCGGGTTCGGCGGGCACTTGTATTAAGTTATTGTTATAAATGGGGGCTGCCGGCTTAGGGCCTAAAAAATAAACAATGGCAAGCACTGCAACCAGTGCAGCTATAATCTGTAGGAAACGTTTCATAGGTAAATTTATAGGCGTAAATATCTTGTTTTAGCCTGATATTAGGGTAAACTAAGCGTTAATTATTGGCATTCTGGCCCATCCTTTGCTTTTATGGGGTTTCTTAGCTTATAATCCTTACCTTTGCAGCCTTAAAAAAGCACATGGAAATAAGAAACATCGCCATTATTGCGCACGTTGACCACGGTAAAACTACGTTGGTTGATAAAATTTTACACGCAACAAAGGTGTTTAGAGACAATCAAGAAACTGGTGAACTTATCATGGATAGCAATGAGCTAGAACGTGAGCGTGGTATTACCATCTTAAGTAAAAACGCATCTGTAACTTATAAAGGCGTAAAAATTAACGTTATTGACACTCCAGGTCACTCGGATTTTGGTGGTGAAGTAGAACGTGTATTAAAAATGGCCGATGGCGTTTGCTTGTTAGTAGATGCTTTTGAAGGTCCGATGCCTCAAACAAGATTTGTATTACAAAAAGCTTTACAATTAAATTTAAAGCCAATTGTAATTATCAATAAGGTAGATAAACCAAACTGTCGTCCTGACGAAGTGCATGACGCCGTATTTGAATTATTCTTTAACCTTGATGCTACCGAAGAGCAATTAGATTTCCCTACTTTTTATGGTAGCGGTAAAAATGGTTGGTTCAACGATAGCTTAACGCCTTGCGAAAATATCGATCCATTACTAGATGGTATCTTAAAATTTGTGCCGCCACCAAATGCAAAAACAGGTGCCACACAAATGCAAATTACATCACTTGATTATTCTACATTCCTTGGCCGTATTGCCATTGGTAAAGTAGAGCGTGGTGTGATTAAAGAAGGCCAAAACGTAGTGTTGGTGCAGGCTGATGGCTCTATCAAGAAAAATAAAGTGAAAGAGCTCTATGTGTTTGAAGGAATGGGTAAGCGTAAAGTAACAGAAGTTGTTTCTGGTGATTTATGTGCTGTTGTTGGACTTGAAGAGTTTAACATTGGTGATACCATTGCTGATCCTGAAACACCAGAAGCATTACCAATTATTAGTGTAGACGAGCCTACCATGAGTATGACTTTTAGTATCAACAACTCTCCATTCTTTGGTAAAGAAGGTAAGTTTGTTACGTCTCGTCACATTCGTGATCGTCTCATGAAAGAAACAGAAAAAAACTTAGCACTTCGTGTAGAAGAAACGGACAGTGCTGATAG
>JBEGUD010000013.1:0-3518 GCA_041179065.1 Bacteroidota bacterium
TTTCGCTTGCAATTTGTGAAATGGTGTCGCCTAAAAACTGGGTATGATCAAGTCCAATATTGGTAATGATAGAAGCCTCTGGCGTTATAATATTGGTGCTATCTAAACGGCCACCAAGGCCCACTTCAATCACGGCAATATCAACTTGTTGTTCGGCAAAATAACTAAATGCCATCGCAACTGTTATTTCAAAAAAAGAGGGCTGTATGGTTGCAATGAGCGGCTTTATTTTCTCTGTAAATTCAACCACAAATTCTTTAGTACAATAAACTCCATCTATTTTAATTCTTTCTCTAAAATCTACGAGGTGGGGCGACGTATAAAGCCCGGTTTTATAACCAGCCGTTTGCAAAATAGAAGCGAGCATATGACTGGTAGATCCTTTGCCATTGGTGCCAGCTATATGAATAGATTTAAATTGGTGTTGTGGATTACCGAGTGCCTCACAAAGCCGTATGGTATTGGTTAAATCAGGTTTGTAAGCAGCCGCACCAACACGACTAAACATAGGAAGTTGCGTAAATAAATACTCAAGTGTTTGGGCGTAATTCATTTACTCGTGAATCTTAAAACTAAATACAATCGTTCCTTTTTGCTCGGGGTCATTGCCTGCATTTAAGCGGAGCATTTTTGCTTTTTTGATCGCAATATTTCTGATGTTTGCATTGGTAGTTGTGGTACCCTTTGGGTTAACGGTGGCGCCAATTACTTGTCCACTGCTGTTTACAATAATATCTACAGCTACTTTTGCATTTTCGTTAAAGTCATCTTCAAAACTCGGAAGCTTAGCAATGCGTCTTCCGTCCAGCCCACTTCTGATACTTACACCACCACCTGCGCCTGCAGGACCACCCGTTCCGTTACCACCATTGCCGGTGTAGCTATCTGAATTTGGATTGCCATTTAATTTTCCTTGATCACCCTTACCGCCGGCAATACCTTGGTCTGTTTTTCCATTGTAGCTATCGGCATTATTACCACTAGTAGTAGTGCTTGCTCCTCCACCAAATACGGCTTTAGGTTTTGGTGGGGTAGGAATGGGAGGTGTTGTAACCGCTTCTTTTTTCACTGTTTTTGTAGCAACTGCCGCAGACTCATTTGTTTCGTTGGCGTAGGTTTGTATGGGCTTGCTAGCTTCTACTTGTGCAGGCGGTGTTGTTTTAGTATTGTCTGTTTCGGTGGCAGCTTCTCCTGGTATTTGAGGAGGTTCGGTGCCAAGGCCAGTTTCTGAATTGCCTAAATTAACCTCTATGCCTTCCCCAAAACTTGGGGTTGGAATTTGAGGTAGCTCCCAGGTTAAAAAAAAGAAAATGCAAAAAAGCAACAAACAAATAACGGCTGTTATAAGTCCTGCTTTTATATTTTTTTCTTTTTCAAACCCAATGGTCATATAATAGGTATTACTGCTTATAAAGCTACGGGTTAAGGGTGTATTTACATTGAATGTTGAAAATTAACGCTTATTAGGGGGAGTAATCCACCTTAATGGCCTAAAAAAAAGTTAAGAAGGCTTATTTGAAAAATACGTCGTAGCCAAATCGTAGGATGGTAGCACCAATTACAAGTAAAAAGAATACACGAATAAATTGGTTACCCTTGGCAATGGCCAGTTTGGCACCCAATAAGCCCCCAACTGCATTACAAATAGCCATCGGAATGGCAATACCCCAAATAATGGTTCCTTTAATAAAAAATAGAACAATAGATCCAAAATTAGTTGAAAGGTTCACCATTTTAGCGTGGGCACTGGCTTGTAAGAAATCATATCCAAGCAAAGCAATAAAACCGAGTACTAAAAAACTGCCGGTGCCTGGCCCAATAAATCCATCGTAAAATCCAACAGTAGCACTGAGTAATATACTACGAACAAGTAGTGTGTTACTAGAAAGATTTTTTGATTGCTCTTGCCCAAAGCTTTTTTTAGTGTAGGTGTAAACGGCTACAATAATGAGTACGCAAAACAAAATAGGTTTCATGTGTTTGTTACCCATTTGACTAAGCAGTTCGGATCCTAAAAAGGCAAATGAAAAAGCAACAACACACATGAGCGCCATTGTTTTCCAATCAATTTTTACTTTTTTGATGTACTGCTTGGCCGCAAAAAAAGTACCACTAAATGCTGGAATTTTTAGCGAACCAATAACAGTAGCTACGGGTAAATTGGGCATTAAAATAAGTGCGGTAGGTGTTTGTATGAGTCCGCCACCGCCAACTATTGCATCTACAAAACCAGCACCAAATGCGGCAGTACACAAGAGAATTAAAGTAATGGTATCAATTTGATCAAACATGCTTTGTTTGTTTTTTGTGTTGACCTGTATTGGCTACAATGAGTCCAAGTATAACAATACCTGCACTTATCATTTGTATTTTTTGGAAAGGCTCGTTTAAAAATAAAACCGCTTCGATGGTACTAATTACGGGTATGAGGTTACCAAATAAAACGGTGGTACCTGCGCCAATTTTTTTGATTGCAGCGTTCCAGCATAAAAAAGAAATCACCGATGTACCTGCTCCTAAATATAAGAGTGATAATAAAAGTGAATTGTTCCAAACTATGGGAGCTGCGCTGATTTGTTCCATTAAAAATGCTGGCAAAATAATAAGGGAACCTAGTCCAAAAATGGCCAGTAAAAAAGTAGTGCCAGAAATGGTTGCTGGTTTTTTTCTAACAAGTACATTGTATACTGCAAATGCAATGGCACCTGCCAGTGCCCATATGTCACCCACCGAAAAAGTAAATGATAAAAGTGTTTGTAAACTTCCTTTAGAAATCAGTAACAATACACCAGATAAGCACACTAACATGCCTGTTAGCCTAAATGCATTAATCCGTTCGCCAATAAAAATGATGGCAAATACAGTGGCAAAAATTGGAGAGGATGTGGTACTAATAAGCGCCATATTTATGGCGGTGGTGTAGTGACCTGAAATATATAAACAAGTATTGAATATCGCAATACCACTCAGCGATACCCAAAAAAGATAGGCTTTGTGTTTGTTTAAAATATGCCACTCATTTTTGAATGACTTGTATGCAATTGGAAGCATTAGTACGGTGGCCAACGACCATCTGCAAAAGGCAAGTGTGATAGGAGGTATTTGCCCATTTACTCCTCTTGCGATTACAAAATTACCCGCCCAAATAAAAACAGCCACTGTTGCAAGTAGCATGCCTATGTATTTGTTATTACGGGCGTCCACCAGCAAAGTCTATTTGGTAATCGCCTTTAATACGCTCAATAGGAGGGTTAAAATAACCAAATTTTACTTTTGGAAATTCTTCTGCAATAAGGTTCATCAGTTGCTTTACACCCAGCATTTCACCGGTTTCATTGACGCCAATTTTTCCCATGTACCAGTCTGGATCAATATTAAAATTGCGCCATTGTATCATGGATAAATCTGTGTCTATAATAAGTTTGCGTAGCGCTTCATATTCTTCAACACTATCCGTCATGCCCGGAAAAACAAAATAATTAATACTTGTCCATCCACCATAACTGCGCATTACTTTT
>JBEGUD010000014.1:0-31816 GCA_041179065.1 Bacteroidota bacterium
TGGGTAGAAAAAAAGGCAATTTTCATAGGGTAAAGGTAAGTCCTTGCTTATATTTATTACCTTTGCAGCCTTAAAAACAGGGCTGTAATTGCATTACAGAACCGATTAACCCACAAAGGTATGCGTGTAAAATATCCAGAATTCCAGGGGCTTCATCTGCCTAGCATTGAGCAGTCAATTTTAGCTAAATGGAAAGAAGAAGAGGCGTTTGAACAAAGTGTGCGTTTACGTGAAGGTAACACTCCTTTTGTATTTTATGAGGGTCCGCCTAGTGCGAATGGAATGCCAGGTATTCATCACGTTATTTCTAGAACCTTAAAAGACATGGTTTGTAGGTATAAAACCATGCAAGGTTTTCAAGTAAAAAGAAAAGGAGGTTGGGATACGCACGGACTTCCGGTAGAACTTGGGGTTGAAAAAGAATTAGGCATTACCAAAGAAGATATTGGTAAAAAAATATCTGTAGAAGAATACAACCAAAAATGTAGAGAAGCGGTGCTTCGTTACAAAGACAAGTGGGATGAGATTACTACTAAAATGGGTTACTGGGTGGATTTAAATGACCCTTACATTACTTTCGAAAATGATTATATCGAAACACTTTGGTGGATTTTGAGTGAGTTGTATAAAAAAGGATACTTGTATGAGAGTGTAAGTATTCAACCTTATTCTCCTGCTGCAGGAACGGGTTTAAGCTCACACGAATTAAACCAACCGGGTACGTACAAAGATGTAAAAGATACTTCTGCTGTTGCGATGTTTAAAGCATTAGCCACTGATGCAAAAAATAAATTTTTACTCGATGCAGCGGGTGACAACGAAGTATATTATTTAGCATGGACAACTACGCCATGGACGCTTCCATCTAATTTAGGTTTAACAGTTGGACCAAATATCGAGTACGTATTGGTTAAAACATTTAACCCGTATACTCATTTGCCAGTGCATGTTGTGCTTGCTAAAGCCTTACTGTCAAAGCTTTTTAAGCCAGAAGGGGAAAATGGCGATTTTGATACTTATAACGCCGAGCAAAAATTATTGCCTTGGAAAATAGTGGCTAATTTTAAAGGTACTGATATTGAAGGTGCAGGGTACGAACAACTCATGCCATCTGACGCAAGCAGTATGGCCGCTATTGAGGAAATAACGCCGGGTGCAAAACCATTTAGAATTTTACTAGGAGATTTTGTTACCACAGAAGATGGAACAGGTATTGTGCATACATCACCAGCCTTTGGTGCAGACGATTACCGTGTTGGTCAAAAAAACAATATTGGGATTTTAACGCTTGTAGATAGAGAAGGAAAATTTGTAGATGGCGTTGGTGAATTTAGTAACCGCTATGTAAAAAACTACAAAGATGATCCGAACTATGTTGACGTTAACGTAGACATATGTGTGAAACTCAAAAAAGAAAACCGTGCGTTTAAGGTAGAAAAATACGAACATAGTTATCCGCATTGTTGGAGAACAGACAAGCCAATTTTATACTACCCATTGGATGCTTGGTTTATAAAAACAACGGCCGTTAAAGACCGCATGGTGGAACTCAATAAAACCATCAATTGGAAACCGAAATCTACAGGTGAAGGCCGTTTTGGTAACTGGCTTGAAAATATGGTAGACTGGAATTTGAGCAGAAGCAGGTATTGGGGAACGCCGCTTCCAGTATGGCGCACAGAGGACGGCACTGAAGAAGTTTGTATTGGTTCTGTAGAGGAATTAAATGCCGGCATCAAAAAAGCAAATGAAGTTCTCGGTGGCAGCGTCAATCAAAATTATTTACACGGTGGAATACTAGATTTGCACAAGCCGTTTGTGGATGATATTATTTTAGTGAGCGATTCTGGTAAACCCATGCGCCGCGTTTCAGATTTAATTGATGTATGGTTTGATAGTGGCGCGATGCCTTACGCGCAGTGGCATTATCCTTTTGAAAATAAAGATTTAGTGGATAAGGGGCAAGCATTCCCTGCCGATTTTATTTGTGAAGGTGTGGATCAAACACGTGGATGGTTTTATACCCTACATGCCATTGGTGTGATGCTTTTTGATAGCGTTGCGTATAAGACAGTGGTGAGTAATGGATTGGTGCTAGATAAAAATGGCAACAAAATGAGTAAGCGTTTAGGTAACGTTGTCAATCCTTTTGAAACCATTGAAAAATATGGCGCAGACGCTACACGTTGGTACCTTGTAACCAATGCATCTCCTTGGGATAATTTAAAATTTGACGTTGCGGGTATTCAAGAAGTGCAGCGTAAATTTTTTGGAACATTATACAATACCTATCAATTTTTTGCGCTCTATGCAAACGTTGATGGTTTCTCTTTTGCAGAACCACCGGTGCCTCTTGCAGAACGTCCAGAAATTGACCGTTGGATTTTATCAAGTTTACATTCACTTGTTAAAAAAGTAACTGCAGCAATGGATGATTATGAGCCAACCGTTGCAGGTAGAGCCATCGAGTCTTTTGTGGATGAGCAACTCAGTAACTGGTATGTAAGACTTTGTAGAAGAAGATTTTGGAAAGGGGAATATGAGCAGGACAAAATTAGTGCCTACCAAACTTTATACGAGTGTTTAGAAACAGTCATACAATTAACGGCACCTATTGCTCCGTTTTTTAGTGATGCTATTTTTTCAAACCTTAATAGTGTAACGGGTAAGCATCAAGTGGCGTCTATTCATCATGCAAATTTTCCGGTGGCAAATGATACATTCATTGATGCTGCACTCGAAGAAAGAATGCAATTAGCACAAGATGTTTGTTCGTTGGTGTTGAGCCTTCGTAAAAAAGTGAATATTAAAGTGCGTCAGCCACTTCAAAAAATACTCATTCCGGTATTAGACCCTGCCATGCAGGATCAACTGGTTTTAATTCAGGATTTGATTACTGCCGAGGTAAATGTTAAAGAAATTGAATATTTGACCGAAACGGAGGGAATTATTAAGAAAAAGATAAAACCCAACTTTAAGGCACTAGGTACTAAAATGGGGGCTAAAATGAAAGCAGCTGGTGCGGCCATTACCGCCATGACCGGTGCTCAAATTGCAACCCTCGAAAAAACGGGTGAAATTCTCTTATCTATTGATGGTGAAGAACTTAGCATTGCATTAACCGAGGTTGATATTGCTGCAGAAGACATTCCGGGTTGGAGCGTTGCTAGCAAAGGCAGCCTTACAGTGGCCCTAGATATCACCATAAGCCCAGATTTACAGCAGGAAGGTGACGCTAGAGAGTTCGTAAACCGTGTACAAAATATTAGAAAAGAAAGTGGTTTTGCCCTTACAGACCGTATATTCGTGACCCTAGAGCATTGCGACAGGCTTAAGGAGTCGATTGTTAAATATAACGACTATATTTGCCGCGAAATTCTAGCTGATTCTATCAATTGGGTAGACAACGTTGCAAATGCAACTGAACTCGACGTAAATGATAATTTGCTAAAGGTTTCAATAACTAAACAAGCATAACAATAAGCATATGGCTACAAAGAAACCAGCCCCAAAAGCAGCACCTGCTAAAAAAGTAGCAGCTCCCGCAAAAAAGGCGGCTCCGGCCAAAAAAGCAGCACCTGCTAAAAAAGTAGCTGCACCTGTAAAAAAAGCAGCACCCGCTAAACCAGCAGCACCTGCTAAAAAAGTGGCAGCACCCGTAAAAAAGGCAGCTCCAGCAAAAAAAGCAGCACCTGCAAAACCTGCAGCGCCTGCTAAAAAAGCAGTACCAGCTAAAGTTGTTGCACCTGCAAAAAAAGTAGCAGCACCAGCAAAGCCAGTGGTTCCCGCAAAAAAAGCGGTACCGGTTAAGGCAGCAGCTCCCGCAAAAAAAGTGGCGGCTCCAGCTAAACCAGCGGCACCTGTTAAAGCTGCAGCTCCAGTTAAACCTGCAGCTCCAGCGGCTAAACCAGCAGCACCTGTAAAGGCCGCAAAGCCAGCAAAAGTTGCAGCTGTTAAAGCGCCTCCTGCAAAAGTTATTGTAAAAACGGCACCAGTAAGACCCGGTGGCAAAGTAGTATTACCTAGTAAGCCGGTTCCTAAAATAGCACCTCCACCTGTGGTAAAAGCAAAGCCAACGCCACTTCCTCCAATGCCTAAAAAGCCGGAAGTTAAATTGCCGCCTGCTCCACCTAAAAAGCCGGTGAGAAAACCATTAGAACCTATTAAGGATGTAAAATTACCAAAGACAAATACAAAGTCTAGTGTGCCTTACAGTCCTGGATATACACCATTAGAAAAAAGAGTTCAAATTGTGACGAAGAGTACGCAAACACTTGTTAAATACAGCGATGCCGAATTGAACGAGTTTCGTGAGCTCATCAATAAAAAATTAGAAGCTGCTAAAAAAGAGCTTGTGTACTTGCAAGGTTTAATTACCCGTAAAGATGAAATGGGTGGTGACAATGACGATGCACGTTACATGACTATGGAAGATGGTAGTGTTAGCATGGAAAGAGAGCAATTGTCTCAAATGGCTAGCCGTCAAATTACATACATCGACCATCTTGAAAAAGCAATCATGCGTATTGAAAGCAAAACCTATGGTATTTGTAGAGTAACTGGTAAGTTAATTGACAAAGCACGTTTACGCGCTGTACCGCACGCTACACTTAGCTTAGAAGCTAAATTAGGTCTTGTAAAACCAAGTCCTGATCAACAATAATTTTAGATCTTGATCTATAATAAAAAAGGGCTGTCTGAATTAGATAGCCCTTTTTTTATGTGTCAAACTTTTACTTTTATTATTTTACCTCTTGCATATCAATAAGCCTTTTGTACATACCGCCTTTTGCAAGTAGTTCATCGTGGGTTCCGCGTTCTGCAATTTCTCCTTTTTGTAATACAATAATTTCATCGGCGTGTCTGATGGTAGAGAGACGGTGTGCAATAACAATGGAGGTTCTATTTTGCATCATTTTATTGATAGCGTCTTGCACCAGTCTTTCACTTTCTGTATCAAGTGATGAAGTGGCTTCGTCTAAAATTAAGATGGGAGGATTTTTTAAAATAGCCCTCGCAATGGTAATGCGTTGACGCTCACCACCGCTTAGTTTACTTCCCCGATCTCCAATATTAGCATCATACCCGTCTTCTTTGCTGTTGATAAAAGCAGCGGCGTTGGCGACGGTAGCAGCGGCTGTAATAGCTGCCGGGCTTGCTGTTTGAACACCTAGGGCAATATTTTGTGCGATGCTATCATTAAATAATATGGGCTCCTGAGTTACAATGCCCATGGCAGCTCTAACGCTCTGTAAACTGTAGTCTTTGATATTGATTCCATCGATTAATACCTCGCCTTCTGTTACGTCATGAAAACGCGGAATTAAATCTGCTAAAGTACTTTTGCCGGCGCCCGATGATCCTACCAGCGCCACCGTTTTTCCTTTTTCAATAACGAGGTTGATGTTTTTTAAAATGGTGGTATCGTCGTAAGAGAAACTAACATTTTTAAACTCGATGCGGTGCTCGAAATTTTCTAAAACTGTTGCATTAGGCTTGTCTTCTATAGCAACAGGTGCTTTTAAAATTTCTTCAATTCTTTCGATGGCAGCACTTCCTCTTTGTGCATTATAAAAAGAACTAGACAACGATTTTGCAGGATTAATAATTTGCGTAAAAAATAAAATATAGGTAATAAAACTTTCGGGCCCTAAACCTGCTTGGTTATTTAATACCAGTCGACCACCAAACCATAAGATACAAGACAGTACAATTACACCTAAAAATTCGGACATCGGTGATGCCAAATCTTTTCTAAAATTCATTTTGTTACGGATATGATTGAGCGCATTATTATTATCTAAAAACTTTTGTAGTAATATTTTCTCGGCATTAAAAGCCTTGATAACCCTTAGTCCCCCAAGGGTTTCGTCTAAAATTGATAATAGGGTTCCTAGTTTTTCTTGAGATGTGGTAGATTGTTTTTTTAGGCTTCTGCTAAGTCGTCCAATTACAAAACCGGTTACAGGAAGTAGCACGAGCAAAAACAAAGAAAGTACCGGACTTAAAAAAATCAAGAATATTAAAATGATAAGGATGTTGAGCGGATCTTTAATAAGTCCTTCTAGGGTACTCATGACACTCCATTCAATTTCGTTGGCATCGTTACTCATTCTACTTATAATATCACCCTTGCGTTGTTCGGTAAAATAGCCAATAGGAAGGTCTAATAATTTTTTATACAAATCGGAACGAAGTGTTGTCATTACATAATTGCGCATAGGTGCCAGTACCCTAAATGACAAATAGGTAAATAAATTTTTAAAGAAAATAGCCGTAATAATAATGCCACAAATAGCACCAAGTGCGTACACCGTTCCTTCTTCAAGTATGAGCCTAGAAATAAAATATTTAAGGTAGTTTAAAATGGTTCCCGCAGATAAGCTAGCGCCCTCCATTACGGGCTTCGCTGTAATGAGTTTTTCGGTGCCAAATAAAAGCTGTAAAAAAGGAGCCAACATGGCTAGTGAAACCAGCGAAAAAAGGATGGACAATAGGTTGAAAACCACATATAGGACAATATTCCTTTTTTGGGTTCGGAGGTAAAATAGAATTCGTGAAAAACGCTTCATAAATGATAAAATCGTTAAAACAAGGCAAAGTAACTAATTTTACAACCAATTAAACGCAAAGAACATGGAGGAAGGTAAACGTCAACGTCAGGTAGCTGGGGCTATTCAAGAAGAAATGAATGATATTTTTAGAAGGCTAAACCTTTCTATGATAGCTGGTGGCATGGTTTCCATCTCATCCGTGAAGGTAACGCCCGACCTTTTGGAGGCGCGTATTTACCTAAGTTTATTTCAGGTTCCCGACGCTAAAGAAGTGATGAAAGTGATTGAGTCTAGGGCCTGGGAGATCAAAAAGGAGTTAGCCGACCGTGTAAAGCATCAGTTTAGACGTATCCCGGTATTACATTTCTACCATGATGACACCCTAGATTATGTGTTTAAGATGGAAGAAATTTTCAAGCAAATCAATGCCGAAAAAAAACCTGCCAGTGAATCTGATGGCGCCAACGACGGTGCTAAAGATGCTGATGACGCGGTTCATGAATCAAATTAATATAGTATCGTGCAATATTTATTTGCTTGGCGTTATTTCAAATCTAAAAAGTCTACAAGTGCAATTAATATTATTGCATGGGTAAGCGTTACGGCCATTGCAGTTGGCGCGGCCGCACTCATTGTTATTTTAAGTGTCTTTAATGGGTTCGAAGATTTAGTAAAAGGTCTCTACACTGATTTTTACGCAGACATGCGCATAGTGCCTGCACAGGGTAAAAAAATGAATCTTGATTCCAGTACCCTCTATAAAATACAATCAATACAAGGTGTTAAGGGGGTAAGTAAAGTGATTGAAGAAAAAGCATTACTTGCCAATGGAGATTATCAGAGTATTGTTGTGGTAAAAGGGGTAGACGCTGTTTTTACAAAAACCAATCATATCAATAAACATATTGTAAGGGGCAGTTACACAATAGGAGATTTGCAAAACCCTGGCATTGTCATGGGTGCTGGTATCGAAAACGCAGTAGGCGCCGATGTTACAAAAGGAGGGTTTCCTTTAACCTTGTATACGCCCAGTAAAGAGGCGGGGTTTGACGCTGTAGATGGTATGTTTGCATTTAATGTTACAGCAAAGGGTGTCTTTGCCGTGCAACAAGAGTTTGACAATAAATTTATTTTTACCAACATCGATTTTTTGAGGTACATGCTTTCTATGACACCCAATCAGGTGACTGGACTAGAAATAAAAATTGACAGTAGTCCCGAAAAAATTAAATTAAAACTGCAGCAAGCACTTGGTAAAAATTATATCGTAGAAACGCGTTACGAGCAAAACAAAAATTTGTACGCCGTCATGCAAATGGAAAAGTGGGTCATTTACGGCATTTTGAGTTTGATATTAATTGTAGCAGCATTTAATATGATTGGTGCACTTACCATGCTTGTGTTGGAAAAACAAAAAGATATAGCGGTACTAAAAGCGATGGGCTCAAGTACGGGGCTTATTCAAAAAATATTTATTACAGAAGGGCTGGTGTTAGCGGGCGTAGGCACTGCAATTGGTGCAAGCATTGGCACGATCATATGCTTACTACAATTAAAATTTAAAATTATTACGCTAGGCGGCGGCGGAAGTTTTATTATCGACTACTATCCAGTAAAATTAATGGTCACCGATTATGTGCTCGTAGTTGCCACCACAACTGTGATTGCGCTGATGGCCGCATGGATTCCTGCTAAAAAAGCAAGCCAACAATTGTTGTCCTTAAAAAGCTAGTGGCTTCTTAATTAATAATCCCCCAGTGTTTCAGGTAATTGAGAAAGGGCGTCTGCAAGTTGTGCGTCGTTAGGTGCAATGCCATGCCACTCATGTGTGCCTTCCATAAAGCTAATACCTTTGCCCATTTCTGTTTTCATTAAAATACAGATAGGCTTTCCTTGACCTGTAAGAGATTTTGCTTTATCAAGCGTTGCAACAACGTCTTCCATATTGTTGCCGTCCATATCAATAACAGTCCAGTTAAACGCTTCAAATTTGGCGCGTAAACTGTCTAAGTTCATTACTTTTTTAGTAGGTCCATCAATTTGTTGACCATTAACGTCGATGGTTGCAATTAAATTATCGCAATTATTATGTGCAGCAAACATCACTGATTCCCAAATTTGACCTTCTTGTAATTCGCCATCTCCATGTAAACAATACACAAGCTTTGAATCTCCATTAATTTTTTTAGAAAGCGCTGCGCCAATGGCAACACTCATGCCCTGTCCTAAAGATCCACTTGCAATTCTTACACCCGGTAAATGTTCGTGTGTAGTTGGGTGGCCTTGTAAACGGGTATTTAATTTTCTAAAAGTACCAAGCTCACTCACTTCAAAATAGCCTGATCTTGCAAGTACAGAATAAAATACCGGAGAGATATGTCCGTTGGATAAGAAAAATAAATCTTCACCCTTGCCGTCCATGCTAAATGCTGGATTATGATCTAGGGTATGAAAGTATAGCGCCGTTAAAAAATCGGTACAACCAAGAGATCCACCAGGATGTCCGCTCTGAACACCATGTACCATTCTAACAATATCTCTTCTAACTTGAGTTGCCGTGTCTTTTAGGGTTTGAATAGACGCCATAATTTGGGTATTTGCTGCGAAGATAAAATTCAAAATCCAATTCTTGTATGAAAAATGATGCTTTCGGTACTATTTATTAGTTTTGCCTTCAAATTGAAGCAATATGTCTGAAGAACTTGACTTAATTACAGTGGACGCCGAAGAGACTATGAATAAGGCGATAAGCCACTTTGAGCTAGAATTAACCAAGATTAGAGCCGGTAAAGCCAGTCCTACCATGCTAGATGGCATTATGGCGGATTATTATGGTGCCCCAACGCCTATTAGCCAGGTGGCTAATATTAGCGTACTCGACGTTAGAACCATTAGCATTCAGCCATGGGAAAAAAACATGCTTGGTCCCATCGAAAGAGCGATCATGATGGCTAATATTGGTGTAACACCTCAAAATGATGGTGTTCAGATCAGACTTTTTATGCCACCCCTTACAGAAGAGCGTAGAAAAGAATTTGTAAAGAGAGCCGCTGGTGAAGCAGAGCAATCAAAAGTTGCTATCAGAAATATTAGACGCGACGGCATTGAGCAAATTAAAAAATTACAAAAAGACGGTTTAAGCGAAGACGCAGCAAAAGATGCTGAAAAAGTAATTCAGGATATTACCGATAAATTTATTGCACTCGTAGAAAAGCTTTTAGCTGCAAAAGAAAAAGAAATGATGGCGATATAATTGCGCTTATTTCTTTTGTCTATTAACGATATAAACACCGCATAAAATAATACCGAGCCCAACAAGTCTTAACGGATGGATGGGCTCGTTGTAGTATACGCCTATAGCAAGTGAAACAAAAGGGATGGCGTATGTTACCGTTGAAGCAAAAATAATCCCTGCTCTTTTTACAAGTACGTAAAACAAAATAGAGGCAATGGATGTATTGATCACACCTAGTGTACCGCCTGCTATACTTGCTTCTAGGAGGGATGGGTTAGAAAAATCGTAATCAAAATAACCGGTACTAAATAGTATAATGCCGGCAGGAATCATGGTAAAAGAAAATGCAACGGATGCAATATTAATGGCACTCACTTTTTGCATTTGACTACCAACCATATTTACATTGAGGCCATAAAAGATGGTTGCGAGCACGACAAAAAAGCTATACGAAAAATTATCAAATTGAAGTGTTTTGCCGGCGGTTACCGAAAGTAAAAGACCAGCAAAGCCAAGAACTATGCCAATTATTTTTTGTTTACTCGACTGTAAATTAAAAAAAGCGATACCTACAATTATGGTAAAAAGTGGCGTGAGCGCATTTAAGATACCTGCCAGTGCGCTATCAATTTTTGTTTCAGCAATGCAAAATAAATAAGCAGGAATAAAACTACCCATCACACCGGATAGCACGACTACTAAAAGTTTGTTTTTGGGTATTTGTTTCAGTGCCGAATAGCAAAATGGCAAAAGGGCAAGGCCGGAAAAAATCATGCGCAGGGAGGCAACCTGATAGGGGCTTAATGGAAAGGATCCGCCCTCTTTCATGCCTACTTTCATGAGCATAAAGGAACTTCCCCAAATAATCGACAAAACAATAAATAGCACCCAATTAATCAGCTTTTCCCGCACGGCATTGAATTTTGGCGAAGTTCCCCAATTTGAACCTAATAACACCCCATTTTCTAACAATTTATGGCCCTAAATACCACTAAAGTGGATAAATTTTAACCCCAAACTGCACATTTGAGGCCCGAAGGGGTTTTCTTTGTAGCAAAAGTGTGAAGCTGTGAATGTTCCCAATTATCAAATCAAGTTAGATCAGTTTGAAGGTCCGTTTGACCTTTTATTGTTTTTTATAGAAAGAGACGAACTGGATATTTACAATATTCCTATTACTAGAATCATTAAGGACTTCTTGGAGTTTATTCATCAAGGGGAGAAGTTAAATATTGAACTCTCAAGTGAGTTTATTTTATTTGTTTCCACCCTCATGCGTATCAAGGCAAGATTATTACTTCCTCGTAAAGAAGTAGATGCTGCTGGTAATGAAATTGATCCGCGCCAAGAATTGATTGATAAAATATTAGAATACAAACGCTTCAAAGAAGCTTCAGCGCAGATGGCTGATATGGAAGCCGTGCGTATGCTCATGGTAAAACGTGGTAACCTTCAAAAGGAACTTATTTCGATTGGAGAAGATGCATCTGAAGGCACTGAAATTCAGAACATCACCATGTTCAAACTCATGAAGGCTTTTGAAAAAGTGATGCAACGTGTGCATGATCGTCAAAACAAACCGGTGCATACGGTGGTGCGTTATAACTACACCATGGAAGGTAGTAGAGATTATATGTTAGATTTTGTGCGTGGTGAAAAAACAGTGGCTTTTGAAAAAGTATTTGAAATTTGTAACGACCGCGTTCACGCGTTATTTTTATTTTTGTCGACCCTCGAATTAACCCAGCAGAAATACATGAAACTTCTTGTGGGAGAGGGTATGAATAACTTTATTATTGAATGGAATGACAACCGTGAAGAGGAACTAAAAGAAGAAGGTCTTACAGATGAAGACCTTCCAAGTAGTTTTACAGATGAGGATATTCCATTAGAAATGGAATAATTATTTATACGGTTTGTAACGCTTTTGTATTTACAATTTCTTTTACCGCGGCTTCTATTCCTGCAGCATCATAAGCGCACTCGCTGTGTAATTCTTTGAGTGTACCATGCTCTACAAGTCTATCCGGAATACCTAATATGGTAAGGTCCGCTTTGTATCCATTGGCGTTCATAAATTCTAGTATCGCAGTACCAAAACCGCCTACTACTGTTCCGTCTTCTACAGTAACAATTTTAGCATAGTTTGTAAACACTTCATGTAGTAACGCTTCGTCAAGTGGTTTAACAAATCTGATATCGTAATGCGCCGGATCAATACCTTCCGATCTTAAATTTCTGATAGCTGTTGTTGCAAAATTTCCGGGATGACCAAAACTTAAAATGGCCACCTCTTTTCCGTCTTTTATTTTTCGGCCCTTGCCAATTTCAATAGGCGCTAATGGTGTTTTCCATTCTGGCATTACACCTTCACCTCTTGGGTACCTAATTACAAAAGGAAGGCCCGTGCTATCAAGTTGTGCGGTATACATGAGGTTGCGCAGCTCCTGCTCATTCATAGGGGCACTCACAATTAAATTAGGAATGCAACGGAGGTATGAAATATCGTAACAGCCATGGTGTGTAGGACCATCTTCACCCACAAGTCCGGCTCTATCTAAACAAAGAACAACGGGTAATTTTTGTATGGCAACATCATGCACAACCTGATCAAAAGCACGTTGCATGAATGAAGAATAAATATTACAAAACACGCGCATACCTTGTGTTGCGAGGCCTGCACTTAATGTAACCGCGTGCTGCTCACAAATGCCCACGTCAAAAGCACGGTCAGGCATTTTATCCATCATAAATTTTAAGGAAGAACCACTAGGCATTGCTGGCGTAACGCCCATGATTAATGGGTTGGCCTCTGCTAATTCTACTAGGGTATGTCCAAAAACATCTTGGTATTTAGGGGGTTGCGGCGTCTCAATTTTTTTCTTAAATATTTCACCGGTTACTTTATCAAACAGTCCTGGCGCGTGCCATTTTGTTTGGTCTTTTTCTGCAAGCTCATAGCCTTTACCCTTTGTTGTAATTACGTGTAACAATTTAGGTCCAGGTATGTCTCTTAAATCTTTAAGGGTATCTACAAGGTTGGTAATGTTATGGCCATCGATAGGTCCAAAATAACGGAGCTGTAATGCTTCAAAAAGGTTACTGCTCTTACTTACCATGCCTTTCACGCTGGCTTCTAATTTAGAAGCTAGAGATCTTGAAGTAGATTTACCGACAGGCATTTTGCCTAATAAATTCCAAATCTCATCCCTTACTTTATTGTAGGTTGGAGAAGTGGCAATATCTGTTAAGTATTCTTTTAAGGCACCCACGTTTGGGTCGATACTCATGCAGTTGTCATTTAAAATAATAAGCACATCACTATCTGCAACACCTGCATGGTTCATGGCTTCAAAAGCCATGCCGGCTGTTAAGGAACCATCACCAATAACCGCAATTGACTTTCGGTTTTCACCTTTGTATTTAGCAGCCATGGCCATGCCTAAGGCGGCAGAAATAGAAGTTGAAGAGTGACCCACACCAAAAGTGTCGTACTCACTTTCTGATCTTTTAGGGAATCCGCTTAGTCCTTTGTATTTTCTGTTGGTAACAAACTGGTCTCTGCGACCCGTTAATATTTTATGTCCATATGCCTGATGGCCCACGTCCCAAACGAGCTGATCGTAAGGTGTGTTGTAAATGTAATGAAGGGCTACGCTTAATTCAACAACGCCAAGGCTGGCAGCAAAGTGGCCACCGTGCACGCTCACAATGTCAATGATGTATTGACGTAGTTCATTGCAAACTTGATGCAATTGATCTTTTGGGATCTTTTTTAGGTCATCGGGGTTATTGATGTTCCCTAGGAGTGCTCCTGGCCTTATTTCCATGCAAAAAGTTAGTTTAGGTTGTAAAAATAGGCATTTACTGTGAAGCAAAACACCTTTCCTCCAATAGAAACATCAGACAAAAACAAAGGTTCACCCCTTGTACACTTTATTTTATGCCAACCAAGGTTGGTTTTTGCCTTTCTTCCTTAATTTACCCCTTTTGGGGCCCTTAATTTTTATATTTGTAGCTATGTCTAGAAGAAATAACCGTGTTTATTGGTGGTGTCAGGTGGGCGGCTGGTTTTCCTATGGGTTAACCATGATTTTTTTCGCTTTCATTTTTGACAGCAAGCCAAACCCCATATTTTATCCAAGACTGGGTATTACTATTGTTTCTGGTATTTTATTTACCCATTTATTTAGAACCCTGATTGTTGGTTTTAAGCTTAGGCCTCCATTCCCATTTCAGAAATGGTGGCTTCTTGTGGTTCTCTTTTTTGGTGTCGTTGTTTTTTATAGTTTAACCAATAGTGCACTTGTAGAGTGGGTAGGACTCTATGATCCAAAAATTAAGTTTTCTGTAAAAACACGTTTCTTTTCCAATTTGATTTTTGATTCGCCCATGATATTTATTTGGATCAGTATTTATTATGTATGGCATTATGTGCAGTTAGGCCGAATGAATGAAATTCAAAAAGTAAGACTTGAAACGCTGGTAAAAGAGCTTGAATTAAAAACCATTAAAGCGCATATCAATCCGCATTTTATTTTTAATGCACTCAATAGTATCAGAGCCCTTGTGGATGAAAATCCTGAGCGTGCTAGAACAGCTATTACAGAGCTTAGTAATATTTTGCGCAGCAGTATGCAGGCCGAAAAACTTGAAACGGTAACGCTTGAAAAAGAGCTTTCGATTGTAAAAGATTATTTAGCGCTTGAAACCATTAGGTTTGAAAGTAGGTTGCGTGTTGTGTATCATATCGATGAAGATACGCTTGATCAACCGGTGCCACCAATGATGCTTCAAACCCTTGTAGAAAATGCCATCAAGCATGGTATTGGTAAGCAAAGAGAAGGTGGCGTTGTTGAAATATGGTCCGATTTTAAAAACGAACACCATCAAATTATTATTAGAAATACTGGTGCTATAGACGGCGATTTAGATATTGATAACAGTGGTTTTGGTATTAGTAGTACCAAAAATCGACTCGCATTACTTTTTGGAAATAAAGCAGATTTTTATATTCAAAACACAAAAGATTATATGGTGGAGGCAGTTGTTAAACTTCCTTTAGCTGTAATTAATAAATAATTTTAACAGTACCTATTATGGCCATAAAAGCAATCATTATTGATGACGAAAGGTTAGCGCGTAATGAGTTAAAAAAACTATTGTTAGATCACGCCGACATTGAAGTGCTCGACGAAGCGTCTAATGTAGATGAGGGCATCGAAAAAATTGAACAGCACAACCCCGACCTTATTTTTTTAGACATTCAAATGCCCGGAAAAACAGGGTTTGATTTACTTGCAGAAGTAGAGCGTGCGCCTAAAGTAATTTTTACCACAGCCTACGACGACTATGCCATCAAAGCATTTGAGGTAAATGCCCTTGATTATTTATTAAAACCTATCGAGCCCAAGCGCTTATCGGACGCCATTCAAAAATTACAGGCCGAACTGTTTAAAGAACAAATTGGTTTTCATGGTAACAACCGCGGTCCTTTAACCGAGCAGGATCAGGTGTTTGTAAAGGATGGGGAGCGTTGTTGGTTTGTGAAACTAGGTGAGATTAGGCTGTTTGAGAGTGTAGGCAACTATGCTAAAGTATTTTTTGATAGCAACAAGCCGCTCATATTAAAATCTTTAAATGCACTTGAAGAGCGCCTCGATGAACGCATGTTTTTTAGGGCCAACCGAAAGCATATTATTAATCTGCGTTGGATTGATAAAATTGAACCATACTTTAATGGGGGTCTCATTGTAGAATTAAAGGGTGGCGAAAAAATTGAGGTGAGTAGACGTCAAACCGTTAAGTTCAAAGAAATGATGAGCTTATAGTTATCCAAATAAATAGCCGTATTTTAGTTGGCTCCAACATACAATTCAAATAAATGTTTCTTATGAAAAAAATTAATATTCTAGTTGCAGGTTTGTTACTCCTTGCATCGGCACAGGCGCAAAACGTAGACAAGTTAATTAAAGAAAAAGAGGTAAGACGTATCGAAACGATACTTGCTGCAGATGATATGCAAGGGCGTAGGACTTTTACACCGGGTATCGAAAAAGCGGCTGCGTTTATTGCAGATGAGTTTAAGGCTACGGGTCTTCAAACCCTTAATAATAGTGGTTCTTATTTGCAATCATTTGCCATGGTGCGTACTAAATTTTTAGGCACATCTGGAACTTTTGATGGCGCTGCTTTAGATAAAAAAGATATTATTGTAGTTACCACGCAGGCTAATATTTCAATCAATGAAACTTCTGGTTACGAAAAAATTACAATTGGAAAAACGGCCAATTTAATGAGTGAAGCGCGCAAGCTTGCGGGTTTAAAAAAGAATGCGCTTGTTATTGTAGATACTAGCTTTGCAAAAACATTTAGTGGACTTACAAGACTTAAGTCTAATTTGTTTAAATCAGATAAGTCTGTAATTTTTGTGTTGAGTGCTACAAGCCCTACTAGCTATAGCATTGAGGCCAAGCATGAGATTACTGAAATGCCACTTGCCAATGTGGTAGGCGTACTTCCTGGAAAATCTAGACCCGATGAAATTGTAATTTTTAGTGGACATTATGATCATTTAGGCATTACTAGTAAAGATAGAAATGGCAATGTTGTAGCTGATTCAATTTTTAATGGTGCTAATGATGATGCAGCTGGCACCACAGCAATGATGGTACTTGCAAAATATTTTAAAACGCTGGGCAACAACGAACGTACACTCGTGTTTGCTGCATTTACAGCAGAAGAAGTAGGTGGCTTTGGTGCTACTTATTTTTCAAATCAGTTTGATCCGGCTAAAGTAATGGCCATGTTTAATTTAGAAATGATTGGATCTGAAAGTAAGTGGGGCAAAAACTCTGCATTTATTACAGGCTACGAAAAAACCGATATGGGTAAAATTTTGCAAGCTAATTTAGAAGGCACTGATTTTACATTTTATCCGGATCCATATCCAGCTCAAAATTTATTTTACCGTTCAGATAATGCAACCCTTGCTAGACTAGGTGTTCCAGCTCATACCATTTCTACAACTAAAATTGATACCGATCCTTATTACCATAAAGCCACCGATGAAATTGGCACCATTGACATAGACAATATGACAAGAATTATCAAGGCGATAGCACTTAGTGCTCGTGGTATTGTTAGCGGCAAAGACACACCAACACGTGTAAATACTGCCGATTTAAAATAGAAAACAAGCCAACCTTACTACTAATTTGTAACCAGCGAATAAGGATGGTTACTAGTACTGGGGTTGGCTTGTTAGTTATTTACAAACCACTAATACCCGTCATAAGGCCAGGTCCAGCCCACGTTGGCCCCGCCACCTGAAACAGCGTCATAAAATGGCCAACCATGTGTAGCGGATGCTGGTAAAAATGATTTATCAATACCAAATCCCCATCCCTGATCTCTTCGTGCGCCTGCAAAATAAGAGGCCCTCGAAATTTTTAATTGCTTGATAATTTCATCCTGTGAGCTCCTTTTTATTTGATAGTCGATACTGCCTTCTACGCTAGTGCCATCAGAAACCTTGAGGGTTGTGCTAAGAGAGCCCGTAAATACAATTTCTGCATTGTTATCGTCTTCATAGATTGCAAAAACCTGTTCTTTGTTATCATTCACCCAGTCGGCGTCCCAAACGGCATACACACGAAGCCATTGTTTTTTACGAATGGTCCCACGTTCAAATTTCACCGATGTTTTGTCTTCAAATTCGGTGATTTGATGACCCACTAATTTAAGATAGCCACTTGCTCTACAATAGGCAATTTCTGAACCACCACCATTGCCAGTAAAGCTAATAAGCCTGTCATATTGTGCCCTACAAATAGCATCACCCACATACACCCGGTTAATGCTAGGGGCAACTACAGGTGGGTTTAAATTGGCATCCTGTGTTTGATAGGGCTCTATACCATTAATACCTATAATATGGGTAGGATGGTTAAATACATAATCGTCATTGACAACTACAGGTCGGTATTCTAGAAGTGTACCACCACTATAAAAAGGCTGAAAACCAAGTGCTTCATCTGCTTCGGCGCTAGCTGCCACCAGGCTGGCTACCGGACCATAGCTTTCACCACTTGCCGAATAATCATATTCGGAACTGTAGGGAAAATAAATGCTCACGTCATTACTAGTATTTACATAGCCATCGTTGTGTATTTGGGTGGCAAGTAGCCCGCTTGGTAAATCGTTGGTTTGCATTTTACCTAAAAAAGCCAACAGTTTAGTATCGTTTTTTTCTTTTGCAGCTAACCAAAAATTGTCTGAAAATAATTGCAAGCTTACATTCCATTTGGTGCAGAGTTCCACAAATTTTTTGTTGGCTGGAAGTATACTTTGCTCCGGATTGATGAGGTCTTTTAATAAAACCGATTCGTCGGTGTAGGCTTTGGAATAAATAGCCGCATTAACCAGTTTGAGGTTCTTTTTTTCTTTGTAGAGTTTCTCTAAAATAATGGTGATTTTTTCGAGGTTGCTTACGAGTTCGATTTGATCATAGGTAATTGGTTTTTGGTATACTTTACTTTCATCGATACCTCCCTTTTGGTAATCGATAGCATTTTTTTTACAACTTACAAATGCTGCAAGAAGCGTTAGTGCAAGTAGGCCTTTTTTTACGTTCAATAACATAGTGCTTAATTTAAGGTGAATAGAATGTGGTTGGATAGCTATCTCATGCAACCTATTCAATTCAATGCCTGCTTATGTTACGTGAAACCGCAGAAAATAAATCATCGCTCAATTAAATTATTATTGCGCATTAGTTCTGATATTTTCCGCAGGGGTAGGCAAAAAAATAACCGGCCCAACGGGCCGGTTATTTGACTAAAAAATTTTCCGACATTTTCTAAAATCGGTAACTCAATCCACCCCCTAAAAAGGTATTGATATCGCCGTATACATCGTTTGAAAAATCGGCACGAAAACCAATAAAAAAATGATCCTTAATAGCAAATTGTTGTTGCACTGCAATGCGGTAACCCATGCCAAAATGATTTTCTGTTTGAAGTACTGATTTTCGAATGACACCTAAAAATGGATCGTAACTAAAGCTTACACTTTTTTCGGAACTTGCTTGGGTAACACCAAATGTTGGACCTACCGTAACACTAAATCCATCCATCGAATATTTAAAGGGGTGGTATTTAAAAGTAGCCCATCCCGATGTTTTGCTGGTTTGACCATAACTAGATTCTTCAAAATAACCACTGGGGTATAAATTATTTACAGGCTTTCTAATGCCTGTTTCAAAATTGAGTCCAAAGCCAACTTGAAAAGCAGGAAATGGACGCACGGTTTTTTTGAACACCGATTTTTCTACGGCTACTAAAAGTCCATAACCTCTTACATCGCCTGTGCCAAAAAGAACCTGTCCCGCATACAAGTGTGCTGCGTAGCTGGGCTTAGGTTTTGGTTTTGTTGTATTTGTTTGTGCGCAGATACTGCTAGCCACAATAAGGCTTGCTGCAAACAAGGTAACCGGTAACAGGTTTTTGATTCGCATAGGGTTGGATTTATGTTATTAAATAGATCTGTAATTGATCATTCTTAACCGCAACATATGTTGTTAAGTTATAACATAAGCCTGTATTTCCCGCAGGTTTAACAATTCGTAAATTTTTGCGTTAAATACGAGAAAACTAAATGTTTATCCCGCTGTTATTTTGCCCGATGCGTGAATCGCGGCGCTCATTTCTTTAATGAGGCTTGGGTCTTTTTCAATGGCATTACCAATAACAATCATATTGGCGCCAGCCTTGCAGTTGAGGTATGCTTTTTCAGGATCTGTAATACCGCCGCCAACAATCAGTGGGATGCTTATAGAACTAGCTACAGCGCTAATCATAGCCTCAGAAATTGGCGTTTGCGCACCACTACCTGCATCCATGTATATGAGCTTCATGCCTAGCATTTCGCCAGCCATAGCCGTACACATGGCTATTTCATGTTTATTGGAAGGGATAGGTGCTGCATTAGAAATGTAGGAGACCGTGGTAGGCGCGCCACCATCAATCACCATATAGCCAGTTGGCATAATTTCGAGACCCGATTTTTTAACAAAAGGAGCACTAATGACGTGCTGTCCAATGAGTAATTCTGGGTTACGACCCGATATCAAAGACAGGTACAAAAGGGCATCTGCGTATTTTGACACTTGTGAAGGTGATCCCGGAAATAAAATTACAGGGATGTTACAAGCAGCTTTTATTTGCTGAATACAAGCGTCTAAGTGATTGGAGATCACCAAACTTCCGCCTACAAAAAAATAATCTACTTTAGCCTCCAAACCCAGTCCTATCAAATGTTCTAGGCCTTTAGCATCTACCTTATCGGGGTCTATTAAGACCGTAAAAAGCGGGCGACCTGCTTTTTTTGATTCGAGTAGCTGTAAATAAACGTTCGGGCTCATGAAGTGGTACAATAGTAGTCCTGCAAAAATGCAGAAAAGTTTTTGTTAAAAGCAATAATCGGTCATTTGTTTCTGCGATTTAGCATTCTATGCATTTGTTACTCCTTCATTTTCAATGAGTCATGTAAAATACCCGCTAAAACGCCCATTTTACTAGGGGAAAAAGCCCAATACCACCCCAATATTATTTTTTTTGTTGCTAACATTTGGGGGAAAATGGGTCAAATTCAATCCTGATTTGAGCTCTCAAATTGTTCAAATTCCTTATCCACAATCTGTTAATATTTAGGGTCTTGTTTTGTGCACAGGGAAAGATATTTTCGTCGACCGCTTAACAATTTGTTATGAATTCGGGACCCCATTAAATAATTCGTATAAATCGACACCCAGTATGGCCAACGCTCGCACCAAAAAAGGCTTACAATTTAGCCGCCGATTCACCAAGGATGGTGTATCTCCTTTTGATCTATTTGAATATGATTACCGTGACAGCGTAATCAAAAACCCGAATGGCGAAAAGGTATTTGAAATGACAAACGTAGAAGTTCCTAAACAATGGAGCCAAATCGCTACGGATATCTTAGCACAAAAATATTTTAGAAAAGCGGGTGTGCCGCAAGCTGATGGTTCACTAGGAAGAGAAACTTCTGTGAAGCAGGTTGCACACCGTATGGCGAATTGTTGGAAAGTATGGGGAGAGCGTTATGGTTATTTCGCAACAACAAACGATGCTCAAGTATTTTATGAGGAACTCGTATATAGTATTTTAAATCAAGCTTGTGTGCCTAACTCGCCACAATGGTTCAATACAGGATTACATGAAAGCTATGGCATTACTGGTGGTGCACAAGGTCATTATTATGTAGATCCAACAGACAAGCAATTAAAGCGTTCAACAAGTGCGTATGAGCGTCCACAACCGCATGCCTGCTTCATTCTAAGCGTGAGCGACGACTTAGTAAACGAAGGTGGTATTATGGATTTATGGACACGTGAAGCGCGTATTTTTAAATATGGTTCTGGGGTAGGTACCAACTTCTCTCAAATTAGAGGAGCGAACGAAAAATTATCTGGAGGTGGTTCTTCTAGTGGTTTAATGAGTTTCCTTAAAATTGGAGACCGTGCTGCGGGCGCCATCAAATCTGGTGGTACAACACGTAGAGCGGCTAAAATGGTTTGTTTGGATTTAGATCATCCAGAAATCATGGACTTCATTAACTGGAAAGTTCAAGAAGAAAACAAAGTAGCAGCGCTTATTGCAGCTGGTTATGATAATAGTTACGAAGGAGAAGCGTATGCAACTGTTTCGGGTCAAAACTCAAACAACTCTGTACGTATTCCTAACACATTTTTTAAAGCATTAAAAGAAGACGGCAATTGGGATTTAAAAGCGCGTACCGATGGTCGTGTGATGCAATCTATTCCTGCACGTAAAGTATGGGATGCGATTTCAGAAGCGGCATGGCGTTGTGCAGATCCAGGAACACAATACGACACTACCATTAACGAATGGCATACTTGCCCTAAAGGTGGACGTATCAATGCTTCTAACCCTTGTTCGGAGTACATGTTCTTAGACAATACGGCTTGTAACCTGGCTTCTATTAACCTACGTAAATTCTTCAATGAAGATGATAATTCGTTTGATGTAGAAGGTTTTGAATACACAACAAGATTATGGCAAACCGTACTTGAGATATCGATCTTAATGGCGCAGTTCCCTTCTAGAGAAGTAGCACAATTATCTTACGATTACAGAACGACAGGTTTAGGTTTTGCGAACCTTGGTTCTATGTTAATGGTAAGTGGTATTGCATACGATTCTGAAGAAGCGCGTGGTATTGCTGGTGCCATCACTGCAATCATGACGGGTATTGCATACAAAACATCTGCAGAAATGGCTTCGTTTTTAGGTGCTTTTGATAAGTACGAAGAAAACAAAGAAGACATGCTTCGTGTAATGCGCAACCACCGTGCTGCTGCTTACGACGCAGATGATGCATATGTAGGATTAGAAATCAAGCCTCAAGGTATTAAAGCAAAATATACACCAGATGTACTTTTAAAAGCGGCAACCAAAGCTTGGGATGACGCGGTACAATTAGGTGAAAAATATGGTTACAGAAACGCTCAAACAACAGTAATTGCACCTACAGGAACCATTGGTCTTGTAATGGATTGCGATACAACGGGTGTGGAGCCTGACTTTGCGCTTGTTAAGTTCAAAAAATTATCAGGTGGTGGATATTTCAAAATCATCAACCAGTCTGTACCACAAGCATTAAAGAATTTAAAATACACGCCTTCAGAAGTGGATGCGATTGTAAATTATGCAGTGGGTCATGCAAGCTTCGAAGGTGCACCACACGTGAATTCTGCTGCTTTATTAGCAAAAGGATTTTCACAAGCGGAAATTGATAAATTAAATGGTGCAGCAAAATCTGCATTCGAAATTGGATTTATTTTTAACCGCTTTACCCTAGGTGATGCTTGTATGGAGCGTCTAGGATTTAAAGAAGAGCAGTACGCAGATTGGAGCTTCAATTTATTAGAAGCGATTGGTTTCACAGAAGATCAAATTGCAGAAGCAAACGATTATGTATGTGGTACTATGACCATCGAAGGTGCTCCACTTTTAAAAGACGAACATTTATCTGTGTTTGATTGCGCGAACAAGTGTGGTCAAAAAGGTGAGCGTTATATTCACGCACATGGTCACATCAGAATGATGGGTGCTTGCCAACCATTCTTATCTGGTGCGATTTCAAAAACCATCAACCTTCCAAACGAAGCGAGCGTATCTGATATTTCTGATAGCTACATGTTAAGTTGGGAATTAGGCTTAAAAGCAAATGCGATTTACAGAGATGGTTCTAAATTAAGTCAACCATTAAGTAATAAATCAGACAAGAAAAAGAAAACCGACGATACAACCGCAGAAGCTGCTGAAACAGCTACTGCAACTGCATCAGAAGCAGGTTCAAGCATTGTTGATTTAGGTCAATTAACCGTAGAAGAATTATTAGAAGAGGTTCAAAAAAGAATGAATGCTTCTACCGATACCAAATTAAAACGTTTATTATCTGGCATCGTAGAAAAGAAATCATTGCCTTCTAAACGCAGAGGATTTACGCAAAAAGCAAAAATTGGCGGACAAGTTATTTTCTTACGCACAGGTGAATATGCAGATGGTACTTTAGGTGAAATCTTTATTGATCTTGCAAAAGAAGGTTCTACATTAAGAAGCTTTATGAACTGCTTTGCTATTGCAATTTCTGTAGGCTTACAATATGGTGTGCCTTTAGAAGAATTCGTAGAGAAGTTTGTATTTACCAAATTTGAACCTTCAGGTATGGTAGATCATCCAAATATTAAAACCACCACTTCACTTGTAGACTTCGTATTTAGAGCGCTTGCTTACGAGTACTTAAATAGAACAGATTTAGTACACGTATTAGACCGCCCACAAGTAGAAAACACAGGAGGAGAAGACGGTGAAGCTACTTTACTAGGCAAGCCAGAATTAAGTAGTATCCGCGTAACAGCGCCTGCTACTACTCCAGCACCTGCACAAAAATTACAACACGCTACAGCAGCAGCTCCAGCCGGAATGGACGCTGTAAATGCAGCAGCAAAAAACATGCAATCTGACGCCCCAGCATGTAATACTTGCGGACATATCACCATCAGAAGTGGTACTTGCTACAAGTGTTTAAACTGTGGTAACAGCATGGGTTGTAGCTAGTTAAACAGAGTTTACATCTATTTTCACAAAACCGTTCCAAAATCAATTGGAGCGGTTTTTTTTGCTCAAAAAATCTTATTTTCATAGCTGATAATTAATACCTGTAAAAAAATTACACATGGGAGAATTTCAAATTAAAAAAACGGCAAAGCAGTATGATGCAGTAATTGTGGGTTCTGGAGCTGGTGGTGGTATGGCTGCTTACGTTTTAGCGAGTGCGGGACTTAAGGTTTGCTTATTAGAAGCAGGTGCCGATTATGATCCAGTAAAGCATTCTTCTCAATTAAAAAATCCATGGGAATCTAAGCGCAGAGGTGCCAGTTCTAAGTACCGTCCGTTTGGTGAATTTGATGGCTGTTTTTGGGGCTGGGAAATTGATGGTGAACCCTATACCATGGCCGAGGGTTCTCAAAAATGGGATTGGTGGCGTGCGCGTATGATGGGTGGAAGAACCAACCATTGGGGACGTATTTCACTACGTTTTGGTCCCAAAGATTTTAAGCGTCATAGCATTGATGGCCTTGGTGCCGACTGGCCAATTGGTTACGAAGATGTAAAACCTTATTACGATAAAATAGATCAACTACTAGGTGTGTTTGGTACCAATGAAGGATTAGAAAATGATCCGGATGGTATTTTTTTACCGCCACCAAAGCCTAGACTTCATGAACTATACATGAAAAAAGCGGCTGTTAGTGCAGGTATCCCCGTGTATCCTTCACGACTTTCTATTTTAACCAAACAAATTAATAAAGATAGAGGCGAGTGTTTTTACTGTGGTCAGTGTAATAGAAGTTGTAAAATCGCCGCCGATTTTTCTTCTTCAACAGCGCTTATCAGACCTGCGGTACAAACAGGAAACGTAGATGTAATAACGCAAGCGATGGCTCGTGAAGTGCTTACCAATAAAGAAGGTAAAGCAACAGGCGTGGCGTATGTAAATAAAATGGATGGACTTGAATATCAAGTACAGGGCCGTGTGGTAGTGCTTGCAGCAAGTGCTTGTGAAACAGCGCGCTTAATGCTCAATTCAAAATCACAACGTCATCCAAACGGACTTGCAAACAGTAGTAATGTGCTTGGTAAATACTTGCATGATTCTACGGGTGCTGCACTAGGTGGTGTACTTCCTGATTTGTTTGACCGTAAACGTTACAACGAAGATGGCGTTGGTGGTATGCACATTTATACACCATGGTGGCTTGATAATAAAAAAGCAAAACTTGATTTCCCACGTGGATACCACATTGAATACTGGGGTGGTATGACGCAACCTTCTTATGGTTTTGGATTTGGTATGCAAGGTCTTAACGGAAAATTTGCAGTGCATGGTAAAACAAAAGAGGCAGGTGGATATGGAGCTTCACTAAAAGAAGACGCACGCTTTTTTTATGGCGCTAGCGTAGGCATGGGTGGAAGAGGTGAAGCTGTTCCAACCATCGATAACTATTGTGAAATTGATCCTACTGTGGTTGATAAATATGGTATTCCGGTGCTTCGTTTTCATACCAAGCATTCTGATTATGAAATCAATCAGGCCAAGCACATGAAAGAAACCTTTAAGGAAATCATGCACAATATGGGTGCTATTATTACTTGGGGTGGTGACGATGATGCTTCCAATAATTATGGTCTTTCAAATCCAGGTAACATTATCCATGAAGCAGGAACAGCGCGCATGGGTAACGATAAAAAAACTTCGGTGTTAAACAAATGGAGTCAGGCGCATGATTGTGAAAATTTATTCTGTGTAGACGGAAGTCAGTTCACATCACAAGCCGATAAAAATATCACTTGGACTATTTTGGCGCTTAGTATGCGTGCAAGCGAATACATTATCGACCAACTTAAAAAACAAAATCTGTAACTTTTAATAATAGTATTATGGACAGAAGAAAATCCATCAAAGCCCTTGTTGTAGGTACCGTTGCTACTGGTGTAGTGGTGCAGGCCTGTAAAAGTTCTGATGATAAAAAAGTAGCAGCAGACGCGGAAGCATTACTCGCCGACCGTATGCAAGAAGAAAAAGACCACCTTAAAAAAGTGGAAGCAGAGCCCGAATTTTTTACGGCGCATGAATTAGCTACCATTACTGTGCTTTCAGATATCATTGTACCTAAAGATGCCATCAGTGGAAGCGCCACAGAGGCTAAAGTGCCCGAGTTTATTGCTTTTATTGTAAAAGATATGCCAGAGCATCAAACGCCTATGCGTGGAGGTCTTCGCTGGCTTGACATGCAGTGCTTTAAGCAGTTTGACAAAGCATTTGTAGACTGTTCTGCTGCAGATCAAATAAAAATGGTGGATCAAATTGCATATCCCGAAAAAGCAGATCCTAACAATAAACAAGGCGTTACCTTTTTTAACCTCATGCGTGATTTAACGCTTACTGGTTTTTACACTTCAGAAATGGGTGTTAAAGATTTAGGGTATGCGGGTAATGTTCCTAACAAGTGGAATGGTGTGCCCGCCGAAGTTTTAAAAGAGAAAGGCCTAGCCTATACCGATAAAGAAAATAAAGAGTGTGTGAGCTATTCTTAATTAGCTCACACCACTTCCTGGGTTAATATTGTCTGATGGGTTAATGAAATGGAGTTTACCATTTGCATCTTCTGCCATTAGTATCATACCATTACTTTCGATGCCCCTCATTTTGCGTGGGGCTAAATTAACCACTACCGTTACTTGCTTTCCAACAATAGCTTCTGGTTCAAAATGCTGCGCAATACCAGAAACAATGGTGCGTGTTTCAAAACCCAGGTCTACACTGAGTTGTAGGAGTTTATCGGCCTTTTCAACTTTTGAAGCGGCAACAATAGTTCCTACACGCAAATCAATTTTTGCAAAATCATCAAATACAATTTCAGGCTTTACAGCAGCTATTGCAGATGTTGTTGGCGTATTAGTTGTTGTTGCTTCCATTATTTTTGTTTGAGCGGCGTCATTTAATTTTTGTATTTGCGCTGCAATTTCTTCATCTTCAATTTTTCTGAATAATAGTTCTGGTGCGCGAAGGGTATAACCCACGCTTAAAAGTTTTAAGCTGCCTGCATTTTCCCAGTCTAATATTTTATCTACCACTTTTAATAAGTGACACATTTTTTTAGCCGTAAATGGCAAAAATGGTTGCGCCAAAATAGCTAGGTTAGCAGTGAGCTGTAAGCACAGGTGCAAACAGTTGTCTATTTGTTTTTGTGCGGCAGGATTCTCGGCTAGTTGCTTGGCAACAATCCAAGGTTCTTTCTTTTGCATGTAACCATTACCAATTCTAGCAAGTGCAATCACTTCAAAAAGCGCTTCTCTAAAACGGTAGCCTTCAATAAGATCGCTTACTTTTTTTGCGGTAGCAGCAATGGCTTCTTTAACAGCTATGTCTTCACTATCTTCTATATCTGCGTGGTAAGGAGGTACTTTGCCGTTACAAAGCTTGTGCATGAGCACCAGTGAACGGTTTACAAAATTTCCAAACACACTTACCAGCTCTGAATTAATGGCGTCTTGGAAACCCTTCCACATAAATTCGCTATCCTTTGTTTCAGGCGCAATTTGTGTGAGGTAATACCTAAGCGCATCCGCCATTTGTGGGCCACCATTTTCTTTGTTGACAAAGTCTGTGATGTAATCCTGCATGTCTAATTTCCAATTGCGACTGGTGCTCATTTTGTCACCTTCCAAATTCATGAATTCGTTGGCAGGAACATCGGCGGGTAAAATATTTCCGTGGAGCTTGAGCATCACCGGAAATATAATACAGTGAAAAACAATATTGTCTTTTCCAATAAAGTGCACCAGCTTGGTGTCTTTATCTTCCCAATAAGGTTTCCAATCGTTACCGGTATTGAGTGCCCACTGTTTAGTGGCACTGATATAACCAATAGGTGCATCAAACCATACATAGAGCACTTTGCCATCGGCACCTGTTAAAGGTACTTTTACACCCCAATCTAAATCACGTGTAACAGCACGTGGCTGTAAGCCGCCATCTATCCAACTCTTACACTGTCCAACTACACTAGGTCTCCAGTCATTTGCATGTTCTTCTAAAATCCAGTTACGTAAAAAATCTTCGTGTCTATTAAGTGGCAGGTACCAGTGCTTGGTTGTTTTTTTAATGGGCGCGTTGCCACTTAGTGTACTTACTGGGTTGATGAGTTCTTCGGGACTTAAACTCTTGCCACATTTCTCGCACTGGTCGCCATAAGCACTATCATAACCGCAAGAAGGGCAAGTGCCTTTAATGTAGCGGTCAGCTAAAAATGTTTGGGCGCTCTCGTCAAAATATTGTTCTGTTTCTTTTGTTTCTAAATCACCGTTGGCCTCAAGTTTTGTAAAAAACTCCTGCGCTGTTTGGTGGTGGAGTGGATCACTGGTGCGGTGGTACACATCAAATGCAATTCCTAGGTCCTTAAAATTTTGTTCCATTAAGGGATGGTACTTGTCTATAATGGCCTGCGCCGTGGTTCCTTCTTTGGTAGCCTGAATAGGAATGGCGGTACCATGCTCATCACTTCCACAAACGAATACCGCATCTCTTTTTTGAGCCTTTAAATAGCGCACGTAAATATCGGCAGGAAGGTAAGCGCCGGCCAAATGACCTATATGTTTTTGCCCATTCGCATATGGAAGGGCTGCTGTAATTAAATATCTTTTGGGTGTACTCATAATAGGCTACAAAAGTACAAAAGAAGCGCCGTTCTCTAAAGCCTTTTTGAAACGGCTTGTCTATACTGCTTGAAAATCCTAAATTGCCGCATGATCAAAATTCCACCCTATCTCAAAAAGGGCGACACCATTGGTATTGTTTGCCCATCTGGCACCCTTTCGGCTAAAAAAGCAGCTACTTGTATTAGCACCCTTGAGGCTTGGGGTTACAAGGTAAAAATTGGTAAAACGCTAGGCACGCAGCATCATTATTTTTCGGCCACCGATGAGGCGCGTGCTGCAGATTTACAGGAAATGCTCGATGATAAAAATGTGCAGGCGGTATTATGTGGTAGAGGCGGATATGGCATGAGTCGAATTATTGATGCACTCGATTTTAAAAAGTTTAAAAAGCATCCAAAATGGGTAATAGGTTTTAGTGACATCACACTACTGCACAATCATTTTACGGAAGTGTTAAAAACGGCGTCACTACATGCACCTATGGCAGCTGCTTTTAATAATGGTGGATCAAATAACGAGTGGGTGCTTTCTTTAAAACATGCATTACAAGGCAAAAAAGCAAATTACAAAGCAGAAGTACATGCGCATAATAAACTAGGAAAAGCAACTGGAAAATTAGTGGGTGGTAATTTAACCTTAGTAGCACATGCAATTGGAACGGTGTCAGAATTGCAAACCAAAAACGCCATTTTATTTTTAGAAGATATAGGTGAATACAAATACAATATAGACCGCATGATGCTTCAATTAAAAAGAAGTGGCATGCTTAAAAACCTTGCTGGGCTTGTAGTTGGTGGGTTTACACAAACCAAAGATTCAGATCCTGCATTTGGTGCAACCGTGTATGAAATTATTGAAGCAGCAGTTGCAGCATACAACTATCCGGTGTGTTACGATTTTCCAGTAAGTCACGACAAAGAAAATTATGCCATCAAGCATGGCATGGAGTATGCATTAGAAGTAACTGCTAAAAAAGTGAGTTTGAAAGAAGTATAGAACGCTTATCCTATACTATCTTCTGTGTCTTCGTCGGGACCTTCAAAATCGGTGCGCTTTAAATTTAAATTAGAAACAGGCGCTACTATTAATGGGAATTTTTCGACGGTTACATTGCTTGGATCCAGTCCAAATCCACGCTCTTCTCCAAGGCTAATTTCTTTAAGCCAGAAATAAAGTTTCATGATCACTCTTTCTATAATTGGAAGTTCGTTGTCTTGGCTTAAATATTTTTCAAGTACAATAAATTGGAAATCACCCACCACATTATTTTTTTCGAGGCTTTCGTAACGGCTAGTGATATTCACCTCTTTATTGGTTACTAAATCTTCTACCACCTTTCTAAACATGAGGTTAATGCGCTGTTCCATTCTAAAGCCAAGTCTAAATTCGACCCTGATAATATCGTTAGGAATGATATGTTCTACCGAGTATTCACAAGTATAAGGTTCATCAATAACGTCTACGTGTACAAACCAATAAATATCGGCACGTTTTGGTTTTTTATTTAAAATAGAATAGATGATTTTGTGCTCAATTTCTTTGTGGTTATTGGCACTGGTCATATACACTAAGTGCGTTGCATATTTAGGAATGGATTTGTCGTTACTAAGTTCCTGAATCATTGGAATGTAATCTTCTAAATGCACAAACTCAACGTATCTGTTTTTAATTTTTCTGCTTCTAAACCAAACATACATCACAGCAAATAAGGCGCCACCCACAATGAGTGTTACATAACCACCATGCATGAATTTTTCTAGGTTGGCAATTAAAAAAGAACTTTCAATGAGTAAATAAACAACGAGGTATAGATAAATCCAGGCTGGAGCCGTTCTTTTGCTGACCAAAAAGTTGGCAAACAAAATGGAGGTACTAATCATGCAAAGCGTAATCGCTAAACCATAGGCAGCGCCCATGTTTGCCGATTTTTGAAAGTATAAAGTGATGCCCACGCAGCCAACAAATAGTAAAAAACTAATGCCCGGAATGTACAATTGTCCTTTTTCTTCGGTTGGATAATTGATTTTCATTTTAGGCCATAAATTAAGTCGCATCGCTTCACTAATAAGTGTAAAGGATCCAGAAATTAATGCCTGGCTCGCAATAATGGCTGCCGCTGCAGCAATGATAATACCAATCAGTTTAAACCACTGTGGCATGATACCAATAAAAGGATTAAAGCCATCTGCCATCACTGCCGCTGGAATAATTTGTCCTTTATACTGAGCCAGTAACCAAGCACCTTGGCCTAAATAGTTAATGATCAAACATGTTTTTACAAAAATCCAAGAGATACGAATATTGCCTTTACCGCAGTGTCCTAAATCACTGTAAAGCGCTTCGGCTCCAGTAGTACATAAAAACACGGCACCTAATAGCCAAAATCCTTTGGGATAGGTAGCTAGTAATTTTACACCATAGTAGGGGTTAAAGGCTTTTATGATGGCTATATCATCTAATAAATGTGTGAATCCTAAAATGGCAATCATGCCAAACCACACCATCATAATGGGGCCAAACAATTTACCAATAGAAGCGGTTCCAAATTGTTGTACAAAAAATAAAACACTAATAATAGCAATTACAATGGTTACAATGGTTTGCTGCGTAATATCATGAAACACAGGAATTTGTCTGAGTCCTTCAATAGCCGAAGTAACGGTAATGGGAGGTGTAATAATACCATCGGCAAGTAGGGCTGCACCACCAATCATGGCCGGAATTACAAGCCATTTTTTACGTCTTCTAACAAGTGCGTATAAACTAAAAATTCCCCCTTCACCTTTGTTGTCTGCTTTTAAAGTAAGAATCACATATTTAAAAGTAGTTTGAAGCGTTAGCGTCCAAATAATACAAGAAAGGGAGCCAATGATTAGCAATTCGCTAATTTCTCTACCTGAAATGATTTCGTTTAAAACGTATAAAGGAGAGGTTCCAATGTCTCCGTAAATGATACCTAGTGCAATGATGAGTCCTGCAGAAGTGACTTTGTTAATATTCTTGCTCACGTATGTATTTTTTTGCTACACAAATGTATATCAAAAAACAAGTTCCGGTTCCAAATAAATAAGATTACACCTTAAGATTTATTTCACCTTTTGGTAAGTTAGTTCTTGATAAAGGAGCTTAACTTTGAGGGTCTAAAGCTTTTTGGTATGAAAAAGTCGTTTTTACTCCTTTTTACACTCGTGCTT